>QCWC01000043.1 GCA_013114705.1 Candidatus Nitrosocosmicus sp.
TTGGTACAAGACTTGGTCTGTCTGATCATAGGAACAGTAATTCACAGGTATTTAAGTTCTCTTTGGAAAGAGAGGATATTGACACCATTGATATCGTATGTGAAAAGGGAAATGATTTGATGGAGGTTGTGGGAGATTGTGGCGATGAGTATAGATAGGATATTCATAATCCAAATTAAAGATAATAACCTCTAAAACATTCGGAGACCAATAATTTTAGTTTGTCATCTTTAGAGTATGACAATACTTAAATACTCTAGATACGATAATGTAGTTATGTGTATCAAGTGTGAATTATTGGCAATTCAACGCAAAAAACTGCAATCTCATAAATCGAAGGCGATGGATCTTAAGAGTTCTGGTCAACTAGTTAAACAGTAAATTTAGTAAAATAAACAGAAGTTAATAATATACCGAAGTATGCGATCTATTTGGCGATGTTCGGTAATATGGCTATGACCATATCCAAGCTTATAAAAGCCTCGTCTACTGGAAGGACATTCATGCAAGTTGAGACTCGCTTAAAGATTTTTTATACAATTTACTAAAAAAAATTCACAACCTATTTAGCATGTATATTTTGAAAGGGTTGGTATTTATTGAGATAAACCCAGTCGCTCAAATTAATTAAATGATGCAATTTTGATCGGGTGGAATTAAACATAATACTTTGAAGATGTATTAATCAGTTATTGCAAAATCCTACAACAAAAAGCGAGCTCCAATTATCAGTACTTGATTTGGTAATGGTAAATACTAATGGCTCCCCGGCTCAATCTATGCGAAATAGTTTGGATCTGGCACAGCATGTTGAAAAATGGGGATATGAGCGGTATTGGTTAACTGAACATCATAATATTATGAGTGTTGCAAGTACCGCAACCTCAATCCTCATCGGTTTTATTGCAGGCGGTACTACCAAAATTAGGGTAGGTTCTGGAGGGATTATGCTTCCAAATCACAGCCCATTGATTATAGCAGAGCAATTTGGAACCCTCGAAAGTCTGTACCCGGGTAGAATTGATCTGGGTCTAGGTCGTGCTCCAGGCACCGATCGATCTACAGCTTTGGCATTGAGACGCGGCAAATTAGAAGAAACTGAAGATGACTTTCCAAATAGCGTAAAGGAATTAATACGTTATTTTGGTTCAGAGGAGGTCAATAAAACGGTTCGAGCTAATCCGGGAGAGGGATTGGATATACCAATCTGGTTATTAGGTTCTAGCATGTTTAGTGCTCAGCTGGCAGGTGATTGGGGATTGCCTTTTGCATTTGCGAGTCATTTTGCTCCTGCTTATTTGGAGTCAGCTGTCAATATTTATCGCGAGAGATTTCAACCTTCGGCTAACCTGAAACAGCCATATGTCATGGCTGCTGTAAATGTATGTGCTGCTTATACAGATAAGGAGGCTAATCGTTTATTTACCTCTCTACAACAAATGGCATTGGGAATGATTAGAAGAAATCATTCTTTGTTACAGCCACCTGTAGACGATATGGACAAAATTTGGAACCCTCTTGAAAAGTATACCGTGAATGAAAGGCTCAAATATTCTTTCGTTGGAGAACCTAATACACTCAAGAGAGGTTTGGTATCTTTTTTGAACGGTATTCATGTTAATGAGTTAATGGTCGTTTCACATATATATGAACATGAGGCACGGTTATGCTCTTTTGAAATACTATCTACATTGTGATACCATAGGATAAAACTGCCTTAAGCGTACCAGTTATCACTGTTTTATAACACCATCCCTTGATGCTTACTTGAGTTATACTAATTAAGATTGTTTGATTTACAGAATTGAATGTCATTTCTCCTGTCATCTAAATATATTACTTTCTTGCAGACATCAATGACAAATTGCAACCCGAGATCAATGTTTTCAAAAATGCAGAGTTCAAACATAAGTGAAAATTAGAATATTAATTGCTCTCAATGCTATCTCGTGTGGTAGAGTACATAGGCAGAACTACAAACAGCTATTCAAAGACATTTTAATTCGTTTAAGTGCAAGACTCAAAAATTGTGAATTACTGCCTTGAAAACCTTCTGCGGATAACAACGGATGGAACGGCAAATGGAGGAACATACTTGATTGAAATCAGTATTTGATGATGCTTTCCAAAAATTTTGTTAGATTTCAGAGGATATAGTGCAGAGAAAAAAGAATTACTAATAATTGGTAGTATAGTTCTAGTATTTGGATCGTATATTGGAAAATCAAGACAAGATTCAAGTTTTGAGACACCTTTTTGTCGGGTTTATGAAATTGAGAGAGACAAGATGCTACAGCTGAGACAGTTTACAGATACTGTGGGGTAATCAACGATGCCATTCGAATATGATATAACACCTAAGAGGATCCAATAAGTATTTTTACTCAAAATTTGTTTCTAGTACACTACTTTCCGTTTTGTAAGATAGAATTTTTTTGTTGATTAACTTGAACATCTGTAAATTGTGAATCTCGATATCAAATTGAAACGATGACTACAAATAGTAATAATTCTACAGAAGCCTATTTACTTGTAAAACACAGAAAAATCAAAGTCATAAATTCATGTCTATCTATGGATGGGATTTTACAGGTATGTAATGTGAAATCACTTTGCTTGAAAACTTTAGCTATATTTAGAGCACTTGCGAGAGGAATACCTATAAAAACCAAAAAAGGTTTACTTCTCAATAATCATAATCGTAATAATCGAATATTGAAAAGGATCTATATGTCTTTTGTGTGATAACGTTAAAACATTCTGTTAATATAGTAGTTCCACGTATAGTATCTATTCAAACACATATGAATGTGAAATTACAAAATTTTATAGAATTTCTTCACCAGAACAAGATGATTACCATACACGATTTATTGAGAGACGACGAAATCGGTCTTGTAAATCGATTAAAACTACAAAAGTATGTGTACTTGGCACAAACTTCGTTGAAAAACAACTTTGGATACGAATATAACATATATAATAATGGTCCCTATTCGCCAGAACTAGCTAACTATTATTATGAAAAGATGGACCTTCAGGCAACATCTCTTGACTTAAATAAGACCGAGTGGACCTTTGATAATGATTTTTCCCAAAGGTTTTTGGAGTTATTCAAAGACAAGGATGTCAATTGGTTGGAGGTCGCGACTACTCTGATAGATAGTACAAATTACTGCGAAAACGAGCAGGAATCACTCGATAAAGTCTACGCTATTAAATCGAAATATAACAGTAGCTTCATAGATAGTACTTTAGATGAATTAAAAGAAAAAAGCCTGGTTCATTACGAATCTGGATCTGGTATAAAATTAAACGGCCTATTCTCTGTCTTCTAATAATATATAATAAGTGTTACTCTGATAATGGTAGTAGTTGTGACTCGTTTATTATATATTTGTTAATCATATATTTTCTAATTTCCGTTTATGATTGATTGGCCTTGATTATTAAGAGTAGTCTCAATGTTATTATCTTATTAATTGATTGTCTTAATTCGTTGGAAGATAGGATTTACCATTTACTATAATTTAGTTAATATTCCTTCCTATTGACTGTGCTGTTGAATAGGCACAACTTTCCAACCACAAATATCTAAATTGTTTTTATTTTATTTTCAAATGAGATAATTACGTCTTGTTGACTTTACTTCATATGAGGTCGATTTGTCTATTAAGAGAAATGACAGCTAGGAGTAATGGATTTTTTTGAAAATGATGCTCTCAATTTTAAGTTTAGACTTAATATGGCTAAATTAATTATTTGATGAGACATTGCTTCAACTTTAGTTACATGATTAATGTTTTGACCACATCTATGAAACAAATGTGCAAAGATGGTTTATCTATATATAGTTTGTTTCACAAATGTATTTGCTCATTATCCAGTCCGCGAGTATAGAAATGGAGTAAAAATATCCTTCTCGATAACTCTTCAGCTACTCCATTTCTAATCGTTAAACTATTCAATTATTATCAAATCGATAAATTATCGGAACTATGTGATTTTTAAATAGTATGTTATAAATTTGCACGTATTAGGAGAATGTCAAAAGAAAAAATTAACAAACCTGACAAGGTTGTTCCAGATTACCAAATAGAGAGGCAAAAAAATATTGATGAAGGTGGGCCGCAGGAATATGACGACAGAAACCAGAGGAAGACTAAGGGCGATAACATTTTGATCGATTGGAGCAATAAGAAAATTCTATGGTATTTAATCCGAGAAGATTTCAATTTGAAGTTAATAAATTAATCCATTTGATTCTTTGATTTATTCATTTTCTACAACTCGATATTTATAGATTGATTGGTTAAGACATGGAGAATTAACTCTGACCGTCTCTGGCATGAATGATAATCATATTTCAAATCTTTGGAGATTTGCCTTTACTGGTGGAGGAATGCATAAAACGAAATTTCCTATTTGGACAGAAAGATCAATACAAGCCATTAAATTCAATCTCTGGCTTTCTATAATTAGTCCTGTAATTCTTTCTAATATTTTATTATTTCTTTGCCAAATTTTTATTTGTATTTGCTATGGTCGGTGCAGTGCCCAAATTGCTTTATAATAACCTCCTGGGTTTACATTAATAGTCTTGAAGTTGAGTTTTATTTTAAAAATCTTTACAGTATTTATCAAGTACTTCTAAATCTTTACTTTGAGATACCCCACCCACTTTAACGATACCTAGTCATTTATGAAATTTAAATAGCTTTCGGAAATTAACATACGATTCTCAGATCTGATGTTAATAAATTTTAATGTATATATCTTTGATTAAAAAGTCCTGAATACGTACGACAATAAGCATCGAAAGAAAGAATTTGTTAAGCAGAAAGAATACGAGTGCAATCGGTGTGGAATGACGTTCGGCAATAGTCTGGGTGACATGGAGCTACACAAATTACTAATCCATCTTCAAAACGGCGATCCTAATATAAATTAGGCGTATCTGCTAAGAATGTTCTTGTAAATATAAAAAGATTTTTCCTTTGATTATGTTGGCATAAACCAACTATTTGGGAACACAATGGAGTAAACGTGGGTAAATACTATTTATATGAAAAGTACACTTTGTAGTTGACGGAATTATACTTGCTCAGTAATTCTATCTTCTCTAACAGAATTAGAGAATACGTTACTAAAAAAGCAATCCATGGGATCAATACTGTGGCAGAATTATTTCATGGGTATAATGAGTCAATTTGCGCCTTTAAGCAGGAGAACAAGAAAAACAATCAAAACTGCTTCACTAAGGCATCTCAATCTTAGCTCAGATTGAGAATAATAAGTAAGCATAGTGATGCTTTGGCTGTAAAATTAATGGATCAACTAACACTGGTGGGTTGATCTATTTTTGTTGTGAAACTTGTATCCGGAAATTCGGAAAACTCTGACGTGCAGTTTGTAATCACTATTTGTATCCTGTTGAAGTTTAAATCAATGGTATTCGCCAGAAAATATGAACCTCCAATTTATCTTTAATTACATTAAAGGATGTTGTCTTTTTTTATAGAGAAATATGTGATTTGATATAAAGCATTTTGTTTTCAAGGCATCAAGATCAAGATTTTTATGCAATATCTCAAAGGATGCTGAGTATTATTCAAAAAATTAGCCTTTGATGGTGAAAACTTTCAGAATGATAATTTTCTATGTATTATTAGCATAAAAATTTAGCAGAAAAATATACTCGTACTAAACTAAGTATTATATACCAGTAAATAAAATATAACACTGCATGAACAAGTTGAATCTTTTCGTAGTTTTGACCATCGTTGCAGCAGCATCAATGTTTGGTGCAATGGTTACCCCAGCTCTAGCACAAGATAACATGACCATGGAAATGGACAATGCTACTATGCCAATGGGCGACATGGGTAACATGACAATGACAATGGACAATTCTACCGGCATGACTGGTAATACAACCCAATAAGTGAAATAGAAATATTTTATTTTATTTTATTTTTTTTTGATTCAAAGTTTGTGATCATTTCAGTCCGTATAGATATAAGTATCATCTTGACATATAATTGACTACTTTGTAAGAAGGCGAGGATCTAAAGGATTTATTAATACTATTAACAAAGATGAAATACATCATTGAGATCGCAGAGTTAAATGACATTTTTTTAAATTTAAATTGGTAAATTAAAGAGTCTTATTCTATCTCTAAGAGAACAGTTTACTCGATACCAATAAAAATATTTATTGTTCAGTTTGTTGAAAAAATATTTCGTAAGATGGATCCATGTTAGTGTTTATGTCTTTGATGAAATAATGTTGGTATTAGTCTACATAGAGTTATTGGAAAAAAATGCAAATTATAGGGAATTGGTTCAACCCCAAATATTTCTCTCATTAGAATAATTTTTAAGAACGGTTTTTGATTATATTTAATTGAGTATTGTCTTTTACAATTCACTTCAAATCCATTTGTTATGGTCTCTGTATGGTCTCTATCCTTTAACTCAAGTTGAATAACCTTAAGTTAGGGCAGTATAATTTGATTGTCATAGAACTAACTTTCATTTGGATTCAACAAACATGTTATTGGACAAAAAGATAATAAGCTAGTTAAGAACTTCGGGGAAGGGTAAGACAATAGATTAGACAAATAGAACCCTATCTACTTAAGATGATACAATAATCTCTCTCTCTCTATTAAAAATTCTTTAACCCTTTTTGATAAGGGTTCTAATAATTTCATTTCAGTTCTAGACTGTTACTAAGTAAGATTGATGACCAGGATAAGGTCGTCACTAAAAATGTATTTTCAAGAAAGTTCTGATGAAAATGGTAGGTAATTCCTATTACGGAAATAACTTAAGTTAATTGCCCGCATAATATTATGCTAATATGAGAATCTGCAGGCATTACCGATAGCCAAAAAAGATCTTGAGATGGCATAACAGATCTCAATATTAAGACCAAATACTTACAAGAATTGTAAATTGTATGATCAAATCAGATCTTCGGTCTTTGGTTATATTTTGAATTTTGACAATTTATTTTGGACTAATCCATTTCCCACAAAAAGAATGGGAGTATAGTATCCTAACGTGTAAACTCCACTGTCATACTTTGGAAAACAGTTATTGAATGAGAACAATCTCTTGTATTAGTCTGGCTCCTACCTATCGAAAGCCGTTATAAGATAAAAACAATTATTTGTGTTTTCTCTGTATTTTTTTTCAATAAATTGAAGACATCTAATGTCAACTTGAAGAGATACCAAATTGACAAAGTGATTATATAGTAGATTATTGTCAATAAATGGATGATAACCAAAAATATTACAGGCTTATTTTTAGCCATGGGCTTAGTACTAGGAAGTGCATTTGCATTGTCTTCAATAAACGACCTTTCCATGGTGTTTGCAAATCATGAGTTTGCAGCCAATCTGACGGGCCAAGAAGAAGTTCCTCCGGTTGACACTCAAGCAACAGCAGAGGTTATTTTTGTGCCAATCGCACCTGCTAACGAAACTATTGATTATTTCTTGAACGCTACTAATCTTTTGGGCGTAACACAAGGACACATACACAGTGGTGAAAAAGGAGTAAACGGTCCAGTTGTAGTTACCTTATTTAATTATAATAATACTCAGGATGGAGTTTCAGAAAATGGTACAATTAGTTCAAGCAATTTGGAAGGACCATTGCAAGGTAAAGCAGTTGCTGATTTGATATCTGCAATGAAAAATAGTACTACTTATGTAAACTTCCATACCGAACAAAATCCAGAGGGCGAAATCAGAGGCCAATTAAATAGTACTGAATAACGGAAATATATTCCAATATTTTTTTTCGATGATGCTATTTTATACTTGTAAGCGTAAAAAAATCAATTATTCTGTCTTAAATATCTGCAGACTTGCACCCTGTTTAAACTGTTCTCATACCTGCTATTAACATAGCACAGTTTGGTTGGGTTAATAAAATCTTTGCCCAAGATAATAACAATAGAATTGATAGGATATTTAATACTGGAAACTTATTGTCTGGAATTGAAAGTATTCACGAAGATATGGATAGCATATTTGAAGTATTTTGCAATAATGAAAACCAAGGCCCTCGATAACATGTAAGAGGATATCAAATAGAAGAAAGAAGAAAAGTTAGAGAATTTGGCCCAATAGCATATGGCTATTCTATGACTATTGTCCCAGATGGAAAACATCACGTAATAGAATTTGGAAATGTCAAATTGTTGGGAAATTGATTCGAAGAAAAACAATGTCTATTCAAAAACAAGTAGACAAGATATCACCTTTGTCTCTTATATGGAACCTTTAGTAGCCGCAATTTCAATATAACAAAAAGTAAAAGTCGTAGTTGAAATGCTGGAATTTAGAAAGATGATATTAAGGTAAATGCAGCAAATGTTCAAGTTGAGATAGATGCTTCCTATGACTCTAGAAAATATCGCAAGAGTATAGAACATCTAAAAGTAGATGATATTGAATCTGCAAAGTCTATTTACAACAATGGCGTATTGGAAATCACTTAACAAGAAAAAGGAATATGCCTTGCCAAGAGATAAGGAAATAAAGATGGATTGAGATTTTATTTATTCTGATTTCTGATTATCCTTTTTTGGATTTGACTAATATTTAATTTGGAACGTATAAATAATTAGATATCATGCCTGCTTCTAGAGTATTCACTCTTCTCGGATTTATCAAATCCTCTGATAAAATACTCTAGTTATAGAATCGTAAGTATTCTTTAATATTTCTATATATCTTTTGTTATCATATTTAGTGTAATTTTTCCTAATTAATTCTATTGGAATAGCCCTGTCTAAAAAATTCTTGTTATAAAAATCAGTAATAATATACTTTATTTGTTCTCCTGCATGTAAGTGCTTTCCTCTATCTGCCAATCTTTTTAATACGCAATTTTCTAATGTTTTTCTATTTGCATATTCATTACTGTTTTTCGAAATTCTCTTTGTAAATATTAAATCGGTATGGTTAACTTCTCTTGAGAGTAACAGGTTTCTATATTTATCATAGATTTCTTCTAATTGTGGTAATATAACAATTATTTCATTAATATTTCTACAATTGGACATGACATTTACTAACTCTTGTTGAAAGTTTATAAAAAGCGGAGGAGTATCATGTCTTCTTATCTCAATTCCTCGCATTTTAATGGTTCCATCATGAAATACTCCAAAATATCTGTTTAGGGCAGGTAATGTGGGGTTAGGTTTAGAATAATCGAATACAATCCACTTGTATACTCCCTCAAATGAAATTGAAAAGTTTGTTAGTTTTTCTATATCTAATTTTAGTTTGTTTAGCCTTATCTTTGAATTCGTTACTTTCTTCATGTCCTTTGAGCCAGAAGTTCTAGGTTTAGTTGTTGCTCTTTCTTTAATCCAAATTGAGTCTACAATGCCGTGAATTATTTCAAATCCATGTCTTTCTGCAATTTTCGATGTAGTCAATAATAAATCTCTGGCAAATGCACACACCGCTATATGTGCATCTATTCGTCCAAACTTTGAATTACTAAACCCTAAATATCCAAAAGAAGTAACCAGAATCCACTTCAACGCTGTTTGCCTGCTGTCATATCGATCTCTTACTTTCATTTGATTGTTTGATTGATTATTGTTTGTGTTATTGTAGTTCTTTTTTCTATATTTGTATTCTAACCGTCTATCCAACACGGTTTTTAATGACTGTGGAACTATTCCTGCTCTTTTTTTACATATATGATAAAGATGTTTTAATTCTGGAACCTGATTTTCTGATTCTGATTTACAACAGTCGCAATTGATAGTGTCAGAAGATACATTCTTTTTTAACATGATATTTGGATATAACGAAACAAAATCAAATTCTGCCACATTATCATATGCTCCTGGCTTTGATTTAAAAATAGATCCGCCTTTGTCAGCTTTCAATAAATCAGAGAACGATTTGAAAACTTCTGATGTCGTGGGCTTCCATGGAATTAAAACATCACTTTTTTGAGCATTGTAAAAATATAGACTACTAAGACATTTACCTATTGTAGATCTTGATGCTATTTGCATAGGTATTCTACATACTCTGCATAACTCTGCCAATCCGTCTAGACCATTATCTTTGTATATGAATGAGTTATTGATATCAATATGAATTCTGCCATATAAGAAGAAGGGCTTAGGTTTAAAGTACACTTTGCCATATGCGATATAGGATATTGAAGAATTGGAATTATTCATAGTAACAGAATGTAGAAATAACTTGTTCTTTTTTAAAATATATTCAATATTAGTTTCTCTATTTAGATTTAATAGTAATTGATTTTCGACTTTGTTTGCTTTTGCTCTAAATAGTAGATGTGGAAATAGAAATTGATCTCCTCCTGTGGTCAGAATTATATCAGGATCAATCTTGTTAATCTCGTATGCAAATTCTAATAATGTTTCCAACTCGTTTTCTTCACGTATAGAAAATTTTTCCTCAACTATGGTAGTGTTATTAAAAACTAGAATTTTTATCTTTAGAATCTCATCTCTAAAATCACTCGCTATTGATTTTTTTTCTGAAATCAGTTCAAATGATAAAAACTTAAGATCTGGTATAACGTATTCAAATGAATCAATGTCGTCATTTTTGTCATTAATTATTCGATATCTTTCAGATCCCTCAAAATTCGCTAGGTTTCTTTCTATATTATATAGTCCGAGTGGATATAGTTCCTTTTCGTATAGAAATGCCTGTTCAGGTGATATATCCACATTATATAATCGATAGTGTCCAAATTGAGTAGAAAGTTTTTCAATCCTTCTTGCCAAATTCAATATACTTAGTGAATCTGCCAGAGTCAGCTTTAACACCTCATTCTTATATTTACCATTTTTGGTAATAGAGGAAGGATATTCAAATTTGACTTCAAATTCATAACCTTTGATCAATGAAAGAATTCTATTGTCCTCTAATAGCGCTAACAGATCTTTTTTTAAATCCGAGGCAACATATATCGAAGGCGACCAAGGATATTCTAATCTTTTTACATCTCCTTCTTTTTGTTTAATCCATAATATCATTCGATCTTTTATGTGATAGATATCAAATAACCATCCATTTGTAATAGACTTCATTATATTCACCGTGAATTAATTGACTTGGAGGTTGAAAAGACACAGTTTTATACAATAGTAATTTAATTTATATTTCATGTTCCGATCGAGTGACTCTTGATCAAGCCTTCTCTCACCTACTTTTAGCATATTGATGGATGTTATAACATGTTTATAACCCTTACTCTGTGTATACATAGTTTACGCTATGTTTTATCTTTGATTACCTATTGACAAAACTAACAACTTATCTCCATATGAATATCAATGATACAATTTCACTTTAACCAGGTTAGAAAAGGTCATCTTAAATATTGGAGTAGGTTTTAACAAATGATGTCAAATCAATTAAGAAATTTGAATAATGAAACTAGTACTATATCGTTTCTATTATTAGTCGGATTGGGGATGGGGTTTTTATCTTTTAATTTTTTGAGTATGAACCTCATCGAAGTAAAAGCTCAGGCCACCGTTCTTGACCAGACCAATCAAACTTATTTAGCTTCTCTCAATAATACATTATATGTTTCTGGTACTGCGACAGATAAAGTAGATACAGACTTGGTAACAATCTCAATGGGTGTACAATCTACAAATATCTCGGCCACCGATGCTTTAGTTTCGAACTCAAAAATCGCAAACAAGATCGTCTCAAGTTTGAAAGCCAGTGGAGTTGAGGAAAATGAGATCAGCACTTCTCAGTATACGATTCAACCTAACTACAATTATTCAGAATCGGGCAATATTATAAATACAACGGGTTTTACTGTGTCAAATATACTGACAATTCAGAGTTCAAACTTTAACAACATCTCTCTATGGATCGATTCTGCAGTATCTGCAGGGGCTAATACTATTAATGGCGTAGATTTTAGAGTATCTGACAAATCTTTAGAAAATGTTAGAAATACACTAATCGAACAAGCGATTGTTAATGCTAAGCAAAAAGCAGATATCGCTTCAGGTGCAGTAGGGGCTACACTGGTAGGCGTCAAATCTATATCTGTTATTACAGAGGGCTTCAATCCCATACCATTTAACGAGCCAATTATGCAGAGATCCTTTGGTTCAGAATCTTTCTCTACTCCAATTATACCAGGAGAACAGGAGGTTTCGATCAGCGTTCAAGTTACATATCTGTTTAGATAAATGTTAAGGTATTTTCTTTTTTTAAATACAGGTTATTAAATAATCCTCGTAGATCGCATGTTATCTCATATTTCCAAGGACAGATGTCTATTATACCGCCAAGAAAATCTTGCAAGATTCGACTCAAACTAGATATTTTTGGCACCTAGTGCTTGAATTTTTGTCTTACATACATATTAACAGGAATTATGATGAGCCAAAAATACTGGGCTACATTCAGGTTAACATATGATACTGCTATAGCAAATGAAAACGCGACTGGAATTATGCCGAGCTGAATTAACATTCCTTTCTTAAAATATGGGTGTATCTTATTACCAACTGCGTCAATCTGTATTGCATACCACCATATTAGTAATAACAAAGCGCTCGTTATTACTACTACAGTATAGTAAATTAGATATGATATTTGATAATTGTCAAATGAAATAACTAAAGAGGTTGATATTGATAGGATAGTTATTAGTAGTAGAAAAACCAGATTTAGGTAAACAATTGAAATGTATGATTTTCTTACGTGATTGAATACTTGGTGATAAGAAACCCAAAAGAGGGCTATAATAAAGAAACTTAGAATATAGCTTTCTAGCTGAGGTATCATATCATATAGTCTTTCGGTCAATCCTTGCTCAGATAGATTCAAATCAAGATCCGGGATGTCAACTGTCAAAGCCATCAGTGTTAACGCAAAAGCAAATACTGCATCACTAAATGTGATGATGTGTTCTAACTTTATTTTAGGAGTAAATGCCTTGGCCGACAAATCAAACAATTCTGTTTTAAGATTCGATTTAATTAATTTTGTTAATTAGGCTCCATATGGATCAAATTTTCTTTCTATCTCTAAAAAAATAATATAGGGTATGAAAATTTGTATGACTCAATAATAGCTCGATACAGAGTGGAAAATTCCACATGCAAAATCAATTTATGATTTTATTTAATTTGACCAGCAGAAGAATTAGTGTAAATTTTTTAGACATTTAGTTGTCAATGTATAGTACAACAACAATATAGATATGATAGGTAGAGGGGTATCAACTACACGAGTTTTTGGACCATATGAATCTGATCACATTAAAAAAGGCCCTGTTAACTTAAGTGTTTGAATTAGGGTAAATTTGAATTGTCATTGAACCAAACTACTCACTTTCGACAAGTTTGTTTGGAGTTTATGCACGATTTGAGACATAATGTTCTGATATTATTCATCCTAATCCATATGAAATATTGGAAAACATTTGAAA
>QCWC01000044.1 GCA_013114705.1 Candidatus Nitrosocosmicus sp.
TAAAGGCATATACATGGAATGATGTTATCAAGTTTGTTAAGGACAAGTATTTCAAAGATCAAGATAACCTATTAATTGATTGTGAAAAGGAATTTGCTTTTTTAGAAAAACAAAATAAATCGGATAAACTGTTGACAGAACCAGTGGAACAATCGACTATCTACAAAATATGTCTGAGGAATGAAAAAGACCTTAGCATTAACAAGAATACAAGTATATTGAATATGCTAATAGATCTTACAAAGAATAGTTAATAATAGATTAGTATAATCTTTACCATCTTAGAGACCATTTAGTTTGGGGCGCGTGGGGGATTAGTGCTGATAACGGTTCTTTAAAAGAGATTCTAGTTATTTAGAACTAAAAGCACTATTTAAAGATTTCCACTGAATTGCAAGGTAATATGTGTAAAAAATTGGTTGAATCTATTGTTAACTATCACAACAGAGAAGTACAAACGGTTAACTGAACAGGACTGACAGTGGATAATCCATCAATCTAAAACAACCGTAAAAAAATGCAGTACATTACTGTCAGTTATGTTATAACTTAGAGGATGAAATAAGTAGTCCGGGGAGGAATGATTATCCTAGATAGTACAATCCTTTTGCAAGGATGATTTACCCCTTTTTAAACCGTCCTACAGGTAGGATTCAGAAGATTCAGAAAACTTTTGACTACCATCGACAGAATAAAAAATGTTGTAGCGAATTAAAGTGTTTTGGAAGTATTAAGTGATTGCATTACTTAAAGAGCTATCCTCCTAATAGTTTGGTGTAGGACCCAAAGAGTTGGTTTCATTAGCTATACACTTACTTAGAGAATCCTGTTGTATTTTGGTAAATCCTGGTTTGGAGGATGCCAAAAGACTATCAACCTCGTCCAATACTATCTGCCTGTCATGAGCTGTGTTATTTCCATTTATTAGCACATACCATATCCCAGGTATATCAGCTACTGGACCGCTATCTCCAACTACATTATTATTTATTAACGTCAACGTATCGTCAGCAGGTATTAAGGAATCAAAGTTCTGTATGCTTTCAGTCCAATTCTGAATACCGTTAGGGGCTACTAGTGTCTCTCCAACTTCCTTGAAACAGCCCGTAATTGGGTCACTTCGTTCTCGTTCTCTTTCTTGTGCTACCGCAGATGAATCTGACAGCAAAGTCACTCCTACAAGTCCGGCTAAGGTAAAGGTTATTACTGCGAAAAGAGTCACAACAACAATTTTTTTGGAAATATTTGTATTCGAATTGTTAATCTTCACATTCCATCACCTATTTGACCATTTCCACAATACCCATCATACCAAAGTCTCCGTGGAACATCAGATGGCAGTGATACACGGTTTTTCCCTCAAAATCATTAAAAGGTATCCTAATAACCACTTCGCCGCCCGTTGGAATAATAACTGTATCTTGTAATCCCTTAGCTTCGTATGGCTTCCCATTTACTGAAATTACTTGAAAATCATTCACATGAATATGAAATGGATGAATATTGGTTGTATTTACTCCGTCAAGATTTACTAACCTCCACTCCTCTACAGTTCCAACTTTAACTGTTTGATCTACCCGGTTATGATCGAACGTCTGGTTATCTATCTTGTATGTCCATTCTATGTCATTTGATGAAAAATTAAGGACTCGACTGTTAGCAACGTTTTCAAGATTCAGGTCTTCCTTAGCCCTTAAACTTGTTGGAATGATAGTTGAATTCTCTGTATCATTTTGATTGCCTTGTATGTTTATGGTTGCAATAATATTATGGTCCCATGTACCGTAGGGTTCAGCAAATGTATTATTAAGTGGAATAGATCCGTTGCCTGTCGCGGTCACGAGTACATCAAACCGCTTTCCTGAAGGAAGAAAAAGAGAATCATTTTTCCATACCTCCCATACTGGACTACCATCTTCAGCTATGACATGGAATGTGTTACCAGGGAGTTCAACTGCGAGCTCATTCTCAGGACCTATGTTTGCAAACCGCCATAACTGTGTCTCTCCAGATGTTATATTGATGACTGGATTGATTTCTCCATTAACTGTATTTCTTTCAGTGCCTGTATTTGTATTGCTCATGCTGTGTTGGAAGTGTTGTGTAGTAATGAATGCCTGGTCGAAGGGAATATCCCTCATAGCAAAGGTCTGTGTCGTGATATTCTGTAAGGGTCCTGGCAATAACTTTTCTAACCCTTCAACAATAAACATGCCAGACAGACCTGCAGACACTTGTCCATAAGAAAGTTGATGAAAATGTGAATGATACCAATTCGATCCTGGAGAGTGGTCCTTTGGAATATTCAGAATATACTTCTGTATCTTACCAGGTTCGACATTCAGGAATATATTATCCGATGCACTTCCATCAGAATTATTCATAGGAGACACGTGAAGTCCATGGAAATGAAGATTGGTGGACTCATTAAGATTATTTATCAAATCAATTTCAACTCTATCTCCTGGATAAACATGAAAAGTAGGTCCCGGAATCGAACCATTATAGGCCATAGAAACAATTGACTTGTTGTCGAGCTTGCCCATCAGATAGTCTACTGTGATGGCAGTTTTCAAAACGCCGTCTTTACTATATACATCTTGAGGCTTTGAATAGTTCATACCATCTAGAGATGAAGGTTGATCTCTAAGCAAGGGTTGTGCTAAAGCTTCGGTCTGCGAATTCAAAAGTGCATTCCATAAAGAGGTGAAGGTCGGGCTTTGGGGAGCGAACGTAATCATCGTGATCAAAAAAAGCGAAAGGACTGTAAAAGTAAAAACTATACCGCTGTTATTTACGGATTCTATTTTGTGAATCATTTAAACAAATACCACCTCACTCTTATCTCCAATGCCACATGAGAAATGCACCGTTTCCGTCAGCATCAACACTGGTCTTATAAACGGCAACCGTATTCGCTAGGAATGATAGATTTCCAGTAGCAGCTTCATCAAAAATCGCTACTCCTCTACTTTCGTAATTGCCCTGTGGACCATAGTTACCTATAGCTTGGAATTCATAGAAAGCCGTACCCATTTCATTATCAGCTGTTAGATTTCTAAAACCTTGTAGATACACCGTGTTATTATCTCTAAAAGTCTCAGTGGTGTTCCCAATATGAGATACGCTCAAACTTCCATCAATCATTCCTACGTTAGTATGATTCACATAAAGATTTGGTTCCGATTCTGAATCTGGTGCGCTCACATTATGCGAATAATATTGTATATAAAATGGGGCCCCTAAATCAACAGTTTCGGCCAAGCTACCTAAAGATCCAGTATCATTAACAGCAAATGCATTTGGAAAAAAAGATACCATAGTATAATTTGAATGAACAAGTGAAAACATTGCCAAAGCAAACATCGAGATTGTAAGGGTACAAACAAATGTACGAGTCTTGATTTGTGATCTAAAGTGCTGGATCATCAAAGTACTTCCTCCATCAATTGACCGCTCCAAAAAATTTCTTGTTGGTTAAAAAACATCCTATATTTCTTTTTAATATAATATTCTATGGTGCTCATAGCCATGAGTAACGCAACCTTACTGCATTTGTTATATAAGCTTTGTGTTATTTTGCAAATTTTTGACTATAAATTCAAAAAAAACATAATCGGTACAAACAACGCCCTCTTTGATGATCATATTCGTTAATGTTCATCTGATATATTGAACTCTATTACTCAGTGAGCCGTAGGGATATAGTTCAAGGTTGAATAGAATCTTGTAGCATTGATATTTTGTAATCATATAATATAGAAGGATTTGATCTGCAAGAAAATAAAGTTCTAATCTGGAGAATATACATCTATTGGATCCCCTAAAGGTTTAAAAAATGGTGTGGATTTGGTTCAAATAGAATAACTTTTACTTGAATTTTGTTGTTATATCTTTTATCCGATAGTAATTTTCAAGCCCTGAAAATTATTTTTAAACAACCCTCCCCTGTTAGGCACTATTACAGAAGTTTGGCTATTAGTTAAATACTTTTAATTGAACATAACTTGTATGAGTTCATTAAATATTCATAAATCTCCTAAAATGTTTATTCTTTATTGTTCATTGGCAGGCTTCATCGCTGCTTGGGGAATTTCTGGGCTTTTGGTTAGTATAGACTTGATCTCTCAAACACCACTTGGTTCTTTTTTTGGTGTTATAGGGATCTCTCTTGGATACTATGATCCTTTCACTGCTCAACTTATTGGATTCGTCCTACATGTCGTAACTGGAACTATAGCAGGTAACATATATGGCCAGGTATCGTTATTCTGGAAACGCATGTCACCCTATAGTGCTAGGCATGGATTAAAAACTGGAATGATCGTAGGGGCAGTATTGTGGGCGGTGTTCTTTGTTCCTGTTGCATCCCTTGCTATTCAACCTATGATAGACAGTTTTAACAGAGGAATAACTCCAAATCAATATGTTTATTCGCTTGCCTCCAATTTTAATGGCCTCTATGGAATAATTATAGCCGGTTCCTTAATCTTTCACTTGATTTATGGCGCTTTACTCGGTTACATGTCAGGCCGGATGACGGATATCAAAGCATTTGTATATCCTAAAACTATATGATAGAAAGGTACTATCTAAGATCTCATTATATTTTTATCAATGTTATGATCCATGATATTTACAACTCAAGATAACAGAAGAGGATTTTCAAAATTTGCGGACGGATATCAATCCCCAGACCAAAAAAACAATAGTCTCAAAATTCTGGTCACTGGTGCGAGTGGGTTTATCGGAAGTAGATTGCTAAAGAAATTAATAAAAATCAAATCCGAAATCCCAGATACCCGAGACAGTAAATATACAATTCGTTGCTTGACTCGTAATAGAAATACCTTTGGCAATCCCGATATGGACAAACAGGATAATCCATCAAGAGTAGAGATCGTGGAAGGAGATCTAAGTAACTATGAAGATTGTTTAAAGGCGCTAAAGGGTGTGGATGTAGCATTTTATCTTGTTCATTCAATGGAGGGCTCATCAAAGAATTGGAAAAAATTCTCAGAAAAGGAACAAGAAACTGCAGAGAATTTTGCAAAAGCTGCGGACAAATGCGGGGTCAAAAGAATTATCTATTTAGGAGGTTTAACGCACGGAAAAGAGTCTGAACTTTCTCAACATATGCTTAGTAGAAAACACGTAGGAGATATATTGAAAAAATCACACGCTAAGGTGACAATTTTTCGAGCAGCCGTTATACTAGGAAGTGGCGGAGGTTCCTTTGAAATGTTAAGGTATTTGGTCGAAAGACTACCTTTAATGATTTGTCCTAAATGGGTTCTTACTAAATGCCAGCCTATATTCATAGATGACGTAATTACCTACCTCTCTAGCTCAATTGAAATCCCACAAACTGAAGGAAAGGCATTTGATATTGGTGGTCCAGACATACTTACTTATGTTGAAATGATGAAAATTTATGCTAAAATCCTTGGAAAATCTATCAATATCTTGATCATTCCGTTTCTAACTCCAAGACTATCATCTTATTGGGTAGACCTAGTTACTCCAATAAAAGCGTCATTGGCAAGGCCATTAATTGACAGTCTTAAACATGAAGCCGTAGTAAAGGATGATCAAATCAAAAAAATTATTCCAATAAAGCTAAAATCGTTTGAAGATTCGCTGAGATATTGTATTAATGAAGAAGATAAATACAAAAGGAAGAAAGATAAGAGTTTAATCAAAAAAGAACGTACGTCTATGTCTGCTAACTACAAGATTCTATTGATTTCTTTATTCCTGCTTTTGGCGATAGGTACGACCTATTACTTTTTAGACGACAGAGTCCAATTTCTGCAGCCCTTTTGGCTATTCATAGCAGCTGTGTGGTACCTACTTATTTTTGTCTCAATTTACTTTGTGCGATTTGGAGCTAGACTAGGTGCACTAATAGCCGGAATACTGGGATGGGGGAGTCTAGTATTTTGGTTGCTGGATAATTTTCACATGGTTTCCGGATATTCTATTATAGCTGAAAGACCTAGTAACAATGAGATTTGGAGAGACATTGTGGGAATAATTATAGCATCTTTTACTGCCATCTCGTCGCATAATATCTTTCATAAAATACGGTTACATGGCTGATTTGAAGTGTTAAAAATACATAGTAAATTTTCGATTTAGACTCTGCTTAATTAGACTCATTACCACAACCTATCTTTTTAACAATAATCTCTTCAATACCCATGTTAGCACTAGAGTATTATATAATAACGGATTAAGATTCTATAATTTGGTATTAAAAACATGGCTCTTATTCTAACTAAAAAGATAAAAGGACATGATTATTATTACCTAGTAAAAAATCAATGGGACCCGGTTAAGAAAAAGTCAACTCAGCAGATTATAAAATATATAGGTAACGTTAAAAATTTCAATATCAAGATATTCCAGAAGAGCACCGAAACAATCCCAGAATAACATCTTTACTAGCAACGAGTTCAAAGATTAGTAAGGAAGATGATAACCTAACTGATTCAATGAAATAGTTTTTGTTAATAATTATCAAAACATGATGCTAACAAATTAAGAACTTGCTACATCTTTATAAGTAGTAAATCCACGATTTTGATCTTTAAAATTTTAGAAACGATAGAAACAAAACAGTCAAGTAACATTTTGTCGCGTTCAAATTTACCAAGAGAAAATTCTCGAGTAGTCAGATGTGATAGCTAAAACTATAGAAAGGCTAACAGCCAAAGACCTTCAAGTATCGTACATATTTGACAATCTAGAGATCGAAATTCCAAGAACATAGGGCAATAACAGAAAATACAGGACATGCGAGGTGAAGGTTAGATTGAGGAATAACCATATCTACTGATCCTAATAATCTAGACGAACTGAACAAGAAAAGAGGCTAGTATTAATTTTACTTTCACATCTTGTTTTACTGCTTAATTCTCTTTAATCGTCTTAGACATAGTAAAAACGAATGTGGAGTATACTCTCCATTAATTATGATGTTATTACCATAATCGGTATCATTTAGTTTGGGTGCGTGGGGATTAAGTTACGTATGGTAGAAGGGTTCTAACACAAGATAACGTAAACGACTCGATGATGAATAAAAAACACTAGTCTATTCCTAATTCTATTTGTCATAGGTAAAATTTTATTCAGTACTTTCACTACCCAAATTTCCAAACACTATTAGAACTGTAAAGGTCTCAAATCAGATTGCTTGTGATATATGTGAGTTATTTGATAAGGATAACTAAGAATAAAATAATACCCATATTTCAAAATAAATAAATGAACTCTTTCGTTGCCTTAAAAAAATTATAAAACTTTTGAAAAAGAGTGTTTATTGGAGTTTATGATACATTCATTAGCTGACCTCTAATTTCTCCATTTGGATTTTGTTCGGTATGAACATTGATATAGGTGGTACCATTCTTCAGTGCTGCTATCAAGTCTTGCATTGTTTTTCCTTGCATTGGACCCTCAAGGTTACTTGCTGTGAAATTGCTGTATTGAAGAACCTCATTCTGAGGAGAATCAAAATTAAACAGAGTTACGACAATTGGACCGTTCTCTCCTTCAGCTCCACTATGTATGTGTCCCTGTGATACTCCTTCAATTCCAGTGACATTTACAAAGTAGTGCATAGTTTGATTTAGAGGTAAATCTTGGGTCAGTATTGCTTCGCCTACAGCTTGTGTATCGACAGGTGGAACCTCTTCTTGTCCAGTCATATTAGTTACAAAATAGACGTTTGCAAATACCGTAGATGGAGCAAGGTTTGTTGATATCACCGTTATACCGGCTATTCCTAATGTCATAGCCAATACCAATAATTTACTTGTTTGATTGCTGAATTTCATTACCTAACAATGACAATGGTAGTATATAACATATTTGATACAATGTGTCTCTCTTAATCAAAAAAACTCAATAAAAAAGGATGAAATAAACAATAATTTTAAATGTTTAATTATTATTAAAATATTTTTATACTAGTCAAATTCAACAATAACAATGAAAATTACAACAAAATTGATTGCAATAGCAATTGCCGTAACATCATTGGCCTTTGCTCCATCAATAGTAAATATTCAACCTGTAGATGCTGCATCACACTGGTGTGAACAACAATATAAAAGTCCAGATTTGATACAAATGTGTCAACAAGGTTGGTATGATCATGATCATTGTAAAAAATATTATCCGATGGCTGATACAAAGCAAGAAGTAGCTGCATACAAGAAAGGTTGGAATCACGGTTCCTGTAAATAAATAAAAGTCAAGGTTCCATAATTTTTTCTATTTTTTGAGCAGATCTTATTTTACCAATCACATGTTTTTAACTAATCAATAAAGAATTTCTTATAAACTTAATATCTTTATCTATATCATGATGATATTTTTAGAGTAGAAATGACACACCTATCCTCCATTGGGTTGTTCCTAGTGGTAGTAGAGTTCTAAAGTAAGTATACCATGTAAAGGTATTTTTAAAATAAAACTCTCAAGAGTCATACACTGGATTGTTGTGCAAAAAGATAAAAATATTTTTCAAAGGTCAGGATAGTAAAGGAGGAATGGTATAGCGATTTTTAGCATTTCTATTGGCGGGACGTCTGTAAAAAAACAACTACACAAGATTACCAAGCCTATTTGTTTGGATGGATTAAATCCGACAAACGAGCTATAACCATCAATACCTCCATTATGCCAGACTACCTGAGTGCCTAAATTAGTTGTACTAAACCAAGATAATCCTACATATGCATAGGGAATTGATTCATTTCCTGATGGATCTGGAAATGGAACTTGTAGTTCTTCGAATGGATATCTAATGGATTGAATTTCTTCCATAGCAACGTTAATCTTTGTATCTATCAATCCCAAGTTTGCAGATACGTATTTTAGAAGATCATTGACAGTAGAGTACATTGCACCTGCAGCTTGCAATTCTAGTGGCAAGAATATCAAACCACTTTCGTTTCCAGCCATATGACCCACTGCAAACCTTGATTTCATGTCTTCAGGAATCGAAATGCTAGTTGCATTCATTGCAATCCCTGTATTATTCATTCCCAAAACATCCCATATTCGGTCCTTGAGAAGCTGTTCCAGAGAAACTCCTGTCTTTAGGGATAGGACATGTCCCACCATACCCATTCCAATATTAGAGTAATTAGCATAGGTTTTTGGTTCACTTTGCAGTGTGGAATTTGAAAGAAGATCATAGACTTGTTGAGTTGTATAGTATTTATTCCATACCCAATCTGGAGGCCAATAGGGTAATCCAGAAGTGTGTGTTGCTAAATCTTCCAATGTGATCTTGTATCCATCATATGAAGGAACAGTTACATTGGATGGAAGATACATCTCCAATGGATCACTTAATTTCACTACGCCTTGATCGACCATATCTGCTAAAGCAGTAGCAACAAACGTCTTTGTTACAGAGCCTATGTCAAATGCTGTATCGCCGTCAACAGGGATAGGATTGTCTTTAGAAATATTACCATATCCAGATACTTGAGGTCCATTTGGAGAAACGACTCCTACTACAATTGACACAGGTGTAGAGGAATTAGAAAAGATATTACTAGCAATTGTCTCATTGCTAAACAAGTGTTCTAAAACTCTAGGTTTGTATTTATCCAAGATGGCTTTTGAGAGATCATTTACTTTTGCTGATTGATTGGAAGATGATGACTGTAAGTTGTTCTCTTCTTGACTTTGGGCTAATGCACTATTATTCAAAAATTGAGAAAAACTACTTGCTGAAAAAATGACTGCTACTAATGACAAAACCGTTAAACTTTTAACCAAGGAATGAAATCCTTTCAACACCATGGTTATGGATATCCAATATTTAAGCAATTTTTCAGAATAGTTTTCTCTTCATTAAGAATAATTTTTGTATTTTTCTTTGATATGAGCAATCAATAATGATATTTTTGATGCAAAAGTAACGCAATCTGGTACGCCAGTTGGCTGGATTAGGATTGATGACTCCACAGATCCGAACCCATGGAGATCATTTCCACAGGGCATCAGGTTGAGAGCGCGGGGATATGGTTCAACGTTGAACAGAATCCAACATTCAGAAGGATAAGATAGTCAACATATATACATAATTTAACATATTCATATTATTGTACTAGTAGAAAAAAGAAAATCTGATAATTAGACAATATTAATCTTAGATATTCTCTTCTCCATTTGATTCATCGTTACTATTATCATCTTCACGATCATCTGATTCTTCAAAGTTAGAGTCTTCATTATCATCGTTATTGTTGCTTTCATCTTCACTGTTTGGGCTTTCCTCAGTAATGGTAATTTGATCCTCATTTTCATTTGTGTTATCGCTACTTTCTTCCTCAACTGGTGGATCTGTCCAGTCATCTATATCGTCATTGTCACCACTGCTACTTGTACATGTGTGATCGCGACTTGCTTCCTCAGCAGTACAGGAATTACTGTCTTCGATATCGTTTTCACTGTCGTTACTTTCATCATTGTTCGTCTGAGCATCATTCTCTTCGTTCGTCTCACATCCAGTGCCATCACCATCAGTATCAAGGTTATTGGGATCATCGCTTCCAACTGTAATATTAGTTTCTTGAACATCTGCACAGTCTAAGTCATCACTGTAGCTAGTACCATTATTATTGTTATTAAGATCCTCAGCTTCGCAACCTATACCATCGTTGTCACCGTCAAAGTTGTTTGGATCATTGTTTCCGACTGGGAAGTTTCGTTCATCAATGTCTTCGCAGTTTAAGTCATCACCATTGCCACCATCACTATCATTTAGTTTGGGCGCGTGTGGATAAAGTCCCTTGGGGTAATGGGATTCTATTACCCTAATAAGGAATCGGATCTGAAGAGAATAATAAAATTAATTACAATGTATTACCAATTAAAGTTCGTACCACAACATCTAAAGAACCCTACATTCAATATTTCACCAAAGTTCGTAGATCGTCATATGAAAAGAGGAAATAAAAAGTGTGTATAAAGACCGTCTTCACATCAATTTATTTCAAAATCCACATATAGTCTGGCGATCCCGATCCTGTGGTACTGTTGGATATGGCCAAGGTGTTGTTTAATACTGCTAAGGATTGACTGTTGGTACTATTGAATAGATATATAGTATAGAAAGTCCATTGATCCCTTTCAACCATTCCAAGACCAGAGGCAACCCAAGTAATGCTTTCTCCATTGGACGTCTCTATTACACCAGTTCCTGTACCTAACTGCAATTTGTCAGAAATATGAGTATCAACAAAAGTTTCCTTATTAGTTACGTTAACTGAATTATTTAGCAAACCATTCTCTACATAATGCTCCTCTGTGACCAGATAGGGAACGGATGAAACATTCTTGGCACTCACCAATTGACTGTTGTTAGCATTGTAAATTGCTTCAGATGGATTTAGAGATATCCTCTGTTGTTCGGCGTTATTAGATGTTGAATTTTGTGCCTGCATACTAGGAACCAACGGAAGCAACAAAAGACTTGTAATGATTGCAAAAGAAACCAAGTAGAATTGTATGGTCATTATGAAATATTTGTACAGAATTATATAAAGTTATTTTAGATACTGCTTTTCATTTATATCTTATATACAATGAAAAAATTAGACCCTAAGGAATTCATCAAATTCCATGGCAGTTATGAGACAGGCCCTGGCAACTGTATGAACGGCGCGCATAAATGATTCGCGTGTCAAATTATTATCAAAAAAACAATGGGTATATCAACGTGAGTCCAATAGAGTTGCCGTCCTTGTTTGCTTGCAATGAACAGAACACGCCCACTTTTAACAAGTCCTTGGTCAATTGTGTTTGAAAATCATTAATTATTTTATCATCTGCGTTCTGCAAAGTTTTACCATCTTGAGTTAAAAGACGGGGTGTTGATATAATTTCAACTCTTCCAACATCGTTCTTATAAATGTAAATTCCAATTTTAAAATCTTCAAAATAACTGGTATTAATAATAGAAACTGTATGGTCATCGTCTAAAGTTTCATCTACATTACAGACAGGATCCTTTTTGAGCCAATCAATTATATTTTCAAACTGTGAATTTACCTTTTTTGTTGGTTCTGACATGATTGTAGTTTTATATAATACTATGATAAGAACGACTAGACTAATAAATTGAAATAAATTTGATTAAGTATCTTGTGTTCTACATCTTCGACGAATGAGTTATGATAGTCAATGAATTATGACTTGATTAAGTGAAACCTCATAAGCAGATTTCTTTTCGTCAGGTTATAAAAGACTAATATACTATGTGGTGACATTATATAGTGTGACTCTAAGAATAAAATGTCAACAATGTGATTATAACCATATTTCAAATATCTACCGAATTGGTGATCATACTTTCCATAAGAATTTTTCAAATTTAGAAAGCTGCCCAAGTTGTGGACATGTATCTAAATGTGTTGAATCAGATTATATTTTTAATTAGCCAGAGTAGTTTATTGGCTATATAGGCAATAAACTAAGATAGATAACAATTAGCCTAGAGAAGGCAAGGATATTTTTTAACAATAAATTTTTCTCTGATGAACTAGATTAACAAAATTAAATTAAATTAAATTAAATTACTAACAACGGTTTAAAGATAGTATATCTATCTCCACGTGAATGGGGATCCTATTTTGAGAAGTAGTGTCCAGATTCGATCTACTTCCATAATTTTTAGTTATGAATGAATAAAAGAGAGAATATGAAATATGTTAGGCATTTGAAACTGTCATTGGATTTAAGTTGAAGATGGACGGGATTTAATATTGTATCACTTATTAGGTAACTCTTTCAAGTACGTTTTTTGATACAGAATGTCAAGTATTTTTATCG
Organism: Candidatus Nitrosocosmicus sp.; assembly: GCA_013114705.1. Lineage (GTDB taxonomy): Archaea > Thermoproteota > Nitrososphaeria > Nitrososphaerales > Nitrososphaeraceae > Nitrosocosmicus. Next base: position 12,862 of record QCWC01000044.1, read on the forward strand.
CATTTATTACGTTAGTAACTGCTTCGAAGAAAAGATTTTGATTAAATCCATCGAAATAAAGATTCTTACTTATCTCAATAGATTCTAAATCGTCAATACTGATTACTGCTTTTCCATCCAGACTTACTGGGTTATGGTTTTTATCGATAAAGACATACTGTAAATTCATTTGTAATAATGACAATTCCATATTGCTTAGGAATTCATAACTAATGTTCTTAATATTTGGAATTTGACTATTTAGTTGTTGGTCGAATTTATATGACGTTGAAATTTTGACAATCTCAGCTTCCTTGAGAATTATTATGTTGTAGCCATATCTATCGGTGACAGTCACCTTTCCAACAAAATCAATTTTCTGAGACTTTATCAGAGCATGATCTGACTCTACCTTTAGTTTGGATAAATCAACCCAGTGGTATATTTTATCCAGTATTTTTTGCAAATTACAATTGATATAAACATAT
>QCWC01000045.1 GCA_013114705.1 Candidatus Nitrosocosmicus sp.
AAGTCTACTTATACCACGACGATTATGCTATGGAATTTCTAAAAGGAGTGATCCTTCGCATCATTCCTGAGCAATAATCAATTTCAAATATATAATAGTAAAGAAACTTAACGGGTATGCACGGGTTTGAGAATGTACTGATTGTGGGTTCTGGCGGTCGTGAACACGCATTGGGTTGGAAGATCTCTCAAAATGAACATGTCCAGAAGGTCATATATGCTAATGGAAATGGAGGAACTAGCGAGAATATATCAATATCTCCAAATGATATTGAAGGGTTAGCCGAATATGCAAAAAATAATAACTGCTTTACAGTTGTAGGACCAGAAGTACCTCTCTCAATGGGAATAGTTGATTTATTTAATTCATTTGGACTACCAATTTTTGGCCCTACCAAGAGTGCCTCCAGATTAGAGTCTAGCAAGGAATATTCTAAACATTTCATGAAAAAATATTCAATTCCTACCAGTGATTTTCAGGTATTTAGCGATTATGACAAAGCCCTAGATTTTATTGAACATATTGATTACCTGCCTGTTATAAAGGCCGATGGACTAGCTGCAGGAAAAGGAGTATTCGTAAGTAGTAGCAAATCCGAAGCTGTTGATTCAATTGATCTGTTATTAAACAAAAGAATTTTCGGGGAATCATGTAATAAGATAATTATTGAAAAAAGAGTAATTGGAGAAGAGTTGTCTATGATGGCTATATGTGATGGCAACAGTTTTACATTGCTCGATTCATGTAGAGATTACAAGAGGGTTTTTGACAATGATGGTGGCCCCAATACGGGTGGGATGGGTAGTTATTCTCCTCTGCCCGAAATCACAGATATAGAGAGAGAATATATTGCAGAAAAAATATTTCAGCCAGCACTTAAAGGAATGAGTAATGAAGGGAGTCCATTTAAGGGGTTCCTCTATGCAGGATTAATGATAGAGAAGCATACAGGAAAACCCTTTGTGCTGGAATTCAACTCAAGGATGGGTGACCCTGAATGCCAACCCCTCATGATGAGAATGCAATCGGATTTATTCAAATATATCGAGGCTGCTGAAAACCAAGCATTAGATTCGATGAAACCTATCGAGTGGAGTAAAAAGTTTTCAGTTTGTGTTATAATGACGTCGAAGGGATATCCAGACAAGTATGAAACTGGATATACTATTAAAGGGATTAACAAAGAGTATGATCCTGATCTGATGATTTTCCACTCAGGAACGAAATTGAATCAAAATAATGAACTAGTGACAGCAGGTGGGAGAGTCTTAAGTGTAACGTCCATTGGAAACACAATGAAAGATGCGGTTAACAAAGCTTATGAGCAGGTATACAAGATAAGTTGGGGCGAAGACCAGCAGCAATTTAGAAAAGATATTGGAGCCAAAGCACCCGGAAACTAGCAGTGAAAGCATTTAGCCTCAATTTCTGTGATCAAGAAGTCCATTTTCACATCATGCTCACAATGATCGAATTCTTCTGGGTGAACTTGAAAAGTATACCCCAAACCAACAATTGTCAATTTACTAGAAGATATTGACGCTAGGAATTTATCATAGTATCCTTTACCGTAACCTATTCTATTGCCTACAATGTCAAACACTATTCCCGGAACTATTAGCAGGTCTAGTTGATTATTCATCACCCCGTGAGTCACATTTGGTTCCATGATATTATATTTTCCCATACTCAACCCTTTGTTTGATCTGTATTCGTAAAAATTTAGTCTATCGTCGACGAGCGCAGGAAAGCAAACAGTCTTGGAAGTCATTAAAGCGTGATTAAGAATTCTGAAAGTCTGCACTTCATTCAATATCGGGTAGTACAATCCTATAACGCTGGAACTGGAATAGAAATCCGAGTCAATAAGATTACCTTGAATTGTCCAGCTCCTTATAAAAGAATCAAACGAAGACAATGCTTTTCTTTTTTGAAGGTACTGCTTCCTCAAATTTGGTTTATCGGTTTTCATTTTTCTCGGTTAGCAGTCCAGCCATCTTACTAGCTTCAACCGTATTCTTTAATAGCATACAGATAGTCATGGGTCCTACTCCCCCAGGGACTGGAGTAACATATCCTGCTTTTTTCTTAACTTCATCAAAATCGACATCACCACACAGCTTACCGTCAATTCTATTTGTTCCAACGTCAATTATGATGGATCCCTCTTTAATCATGTCTGCGGTAAGAATGAAAGATGTCCGTTTGCCGACAGCGGTAATAATTATATCGGCATTTCGAGAAAAATGAGTGAGGTCTTTAGTGTGAGTATGTGCAATAGTAACGGTTGCATTTTTTTTGAGTAAAAGACTCACTAGGGGCTTTCCAACTAGATTGCTTCGATTTATAACTAGCACTTTTAGGCCATCCAGCTCGACATCATAATAATTAAATAATTCCATTATACCGAGAGGGGTACAAGGTATTAATTTTGCTTGATTATTCATTAGCAACCCCGCATTCACAAATGTCAAACCATCTACATCTTTTGTCGGATTGATCTTATTAATGACTTTAGACTGATCCAAGTGTCTTGGCAATGGTAATTGCAATAATATTCCGTGAACAGAAGTATCGGAATTTAGATTCTCAATAATTTGAATTAATTCATTCTCAGAAACTCCCTTATCCAATCGATAATCCAATGTCTTTATTCCAATAGAATTAGCTGATTTTTGTTTATTATTCACGTAAATTATTGATGGAGGGTCTTCACCAATCAAAATGGTTGCTAGGCAAGGTGTTATCCCTGATTTGATCAAGTTATCAATTTCAGTTTTTAGGCTTTCTTTTATGTTCTGTGATACAGTTAACCCATCAATAATTTTAGCTGTCAATATTTAGATATGTAGAAAATGGATATAATTTTAATATTATCAATTCGGATTACTTAAAAACTACGAACTTGCTCCTAGTCCACAATTGCAAAAAAAAGTAATTTAGAAAAATTCTAATTCATTTTGACTTTACCTTTATCTTTGGTGTAATAGACGGTGATTTCAACTTCGCAATTGCAACTTCTGCGGCCTTTTTACCCGACAGTAGCATCGAACCGAATGTTGGACCCATTCTTGGTAATCCATATGTCTCAGTTACCGACATTCCTGCCGCAATCAATCCAGGATATACTTCACCAGTGGAGTTTACTACACCATCTTCTCCTCCTTCGACCCACATTGGATTCATTCCTTTCCAATCAACCAACCCTCTTTGCATAAGTCTCTTCACTGCTACTGAATCGTGGCCGGTAGCATCAATCACTAACTTGCTCTCAAAGGCAACTGGATCAACACATGTAATGTTTCTGGGCAATGCAGATACAGGCATCCAATTGACCACAACACCTCTAACCCTTTTATTTTTCAATACCAAATCATCAAATTTCGTAAGTTGTAAAAATCTTACCCCCGCATCACAAGCAGCAGATATCAATTTTGAACATGCGTCTGGGCCCCACGCAGCATACAGATTTTCATTTACCTTGCGATAAGGTACTCCTAATTCATCCCATACCTTTTGTGCGGGGGCTCTAACAGTTACCGGATTCATCATATATCCACCGACCCAATAACCACCTCCTAAATAATTATTCTGTTCGATAATGAGAGTTCTTAACCCTTTTTTAGCGATTTCTCTTCCGGCTGATAAACCGGCGGGTCCTGCGCCTAAGATTATTACATCTGAATCAGTATATTCTTGAATAGTTTCAAAAAACATTGAAGCTATGGAACGTGTAATTTCCTTCTCACTCACATCAGCAAATATTTTCTTTTCCATAAGTAAATTCCGAGATGGCAATATTAATACATTCTTTAATTAAGACTTGATTTAACAAGTCGATGCTCTAATTACAATGAAATAAACTTGATATGTTGTCAATCCATCAATATTTAATTATATTGAATACAGATGCCTATGCATTCCTAGAAGGTGTTATGCAACAGATCCATAAAATAAAAAAAGAATCCCCTCTCAAGTAAAGTACAAATTATTATACTATTTAATATTGTGCGGAGTCTTTCTTCTCATTTTGAATATCAAATAGAGTACAATCACACCCGTTAAAGCCCCAATGATTAATGCAGACAACAGAGGAAAATATAACGATAAAGATTCGGATAATTTAACCCAAGAATTGCCTAAAAAGTATCCAGCAAAGACTAAAGCAATGCTCCAAACTAGAGATCCAAGGAATGTAAATAAAGTAAACTTACCAATAGGCATCTTAGCAATTCCGGCAGGAACACTAATTAATTCGCGAACTCCAGGTGCCATCCTACCCAAGAAAACTGCGTATGTGCCATATTTCTCAAACCACTTTTCGGCCGTTTCAATTTTCCTCTCACTTACAAATACATATTTTCCAATTTTTATAATTGCCAACCTTCCAATCTTCAGCGAAATGAAATAAATTAAAACTGCCCCAAAAGTAGCACCTATAGCACCGCATATAGCCATTACAAAGGTTTCAAAATAACCAAAATTAGACTTAAACCCTATAAATCCTGCTAGAGGAAAAATAACTTCACTCGGTATCGGTGGGAAAATTGTCTCTGCAAACGCTGCTAAGAAAAGGCCGAAGTAACCGTACGTAGAAACAAGAGATGTAATGACGTTGATGAGGTCCACCATTGATCAATTCAAGTTAATACCTTAAAATTAATTAGTTTTTGCTATTTTCGAAATTTTGAAAATAAGATTAATAAGTTATCAAAAGTAATTATTACTGTTGACTGACAAAAAATGTGCACTTTGTTTGGTAGAAATTTTAGATGAATCCAAAGTAAGTATTTGCGATGAATGTATGAAATGTGCCGACTGTTGTGTTGGTCTAGAAAAGCTTTAAGTTATCATAGAAAATCAACTTGATTCCACTATTTTCAGAGTATCTGTTAGAGTAATTATTCCAACTACGTTACCCTTTTCACTAACCAATACACATTTTGCAAATCTTACAAGTGACACCAAAGCTTTGGCAGGAGTAGATTCATCCACAAGAGGAGGTGGAGGCTCCATAACCGCTTTTATTTTGACCAAATGAATATCTCTATCCGTATTTTCTATCATGATTTTTGCTAAATCATCTTCCGTCAATATCCCCACTAGTCTTCCTCCATCAAATACGGGCAATTGACTGATACTGTGATCCCTCATTTTGAGTATAGCCGCACTGAGTGACTCTTCGCTTTGTATAGTAATTAGATTTCTATTACATATATTTCCGGCCTTAATGGAGGCATCGGATTCCATAGATAGCAGAATTTCAAATATGCGTTTGGCGGTATCGTAACTTGGTTTGCACCTACCTGACTCAATCTGATTAACCATAGAAGTGCTTATTCCGCAGAGAATTGCCAATTTTTTTTGAGTTACTCCTAATTTTAGTCGGGCTTGCTTGATATAATCAAGTCTAGGTAGCATGATAAATATCATTAGTCGAATTCGATTAATAATTTTAAGGGTATGACAAGGTGGTAGGTGATATGCAAAACTAAAATTTTAAAAAATATGCGACGGCCGGGATTTGAACCCGGGTTACCAGATTGGCAATCTGATGTCCTAGACCAAACTGGACGACCGTCGCCTTTCTGACTCTTATAAAATATTGGCTATATTAATTATTTGGTATTACAGAAGCCATGTGCTGATGACCTTGCACTCCATGATCTATGAATTTTGGAGAAATATTGTATGTACAGATTATCAAATTAACTAATAGAATATTGCAAATTTGTCAACTTGACTCCCTAAATTTCTATTTCATGTGTGGGTTCTAAAATTTTTTCTGTTCCAGTAGGCTTTTTCATAACGTTATATTCTTCAAAAAGTGAATCTAACGTATCCTTTTTAACGAAAAACTCTTTTTCAATAAACTCTGTATCGTGATTATCGCTATATTCCCGAATAAGGACTTTGAAAACACCTTTCTTAATTTCCCTCACTAAGAAATCAGCATTCTCACCTTCATAGTTAAAGTAAGTAACATATTCAGAGATAGGTACTTCCAATTTCCTCCAAATAAAGTCAAAAATTAACCAATATTAGTGTATCAAATTAGAAATGACAAGGTATATATCAGATAGCTGCTTGATTCTAGTTTATGACTTCGTGGCTTTTTACTAATTCTTAAATAGCTAACAGACCCTGTAAATTTATGCACAAAAAGTCTGCTGAGAAAACCCCGATGGTACAAATTTCGGGATCATGTTTAGACTTTGAAAAAGAGAGAGAAACCATACTGGAATTCATAGGCGAATTGGAATGGGGATGTCATTATGGAGCAAAATTTGAATGCTCTTCAGAAGGAAAAACTATGGGTTGGGACTTTTTTAACATGTACTTTGAAATGGAGTTCATCACCACATTAGCGGAAGTGCATCCGAAAATACTAAAAGAAGAGGGAAATATTTTAGAACAACAATTCGTGTTATGGCTAGAGAAACAGTTTAAAAAAATTAAAAAAGACTATCATCTTAAATTAGTAGAAACTCCGTTTGAAATTTCAAAAGGGTTTAGAATTGACCCAGAAGCATATAGAACTGAAGACCGATTATGGGATCTTCGATAAATAATCTCAAATTTTTAAAAGAAATTGTAAATATGAGTTACTAGGATTGAACGTCATTATAGTTTCACATGAATCCGATGTTGATGGAGTTTTTTCAGCTTCGATAGTTCTTATGCGGTATCCTCAAGCCAAGATCCTATTCACTTCATATGGGAAGGTAAATTTTGATAAAATTTCTCAATTGATATATAAGGAGATTATTGAAAAGGCTAGTCCGGGTCTGTTGGTTGTTTGCGATCTGGGGCTAAACAAGGAAATTTTATTGCTAATGTCCGAGTTATTTGAATTTGCCCGCTCAAACAAATGGTCAATTATATGGATAGACCATCATCCATGGCCGCTTGAGGCATTGGAATTATTTGGCAAAGAGCCCGAGGGAGACAGGAGATTGATTCTAGATACGTCTGGAAATAAGTGCGCATCAGAGTTAGCATATGAATTTTTTCTAGAAAATAACGTGCGAGCTAAACATTTGGCAATGTTGGCACATACGTCCGACTTCCTAATTAAAGACCAATTTATGCCTCCTTTGCCAGAACTAATCATCTATTACAAAACACTGCCCAACTTTTATACTAGACTGATATATCTTTCTCTAAAAATATCAAATGGGATGCTATGGGATACTGAAATGCAGGAAGAGTATAGAATATTTTCAAGGTTGCGAGATATATCAAAGGCAGAGGCTTGGAGTAAGTTAAAGCAGGTGAACCTAGACGATGATATTAAAATGTTCCTTATACCTACCAGTCCATACATCCAGTCCAGCTTATTCTCCGAAGAAGTATTTCAAAAAACTGATGGAGATATTATTTTTTTTCTGACAAGCGACGGTAAGGTCAGCATACGTCGAAATAATCCAAAGTTAAGATGTAACGATATAGCGGCCGAACTACTGGAAGGTGGCGGTCACAAATATGCAGCAGGTGGAAAAATCAGATCAGACCCATTAAACATTCCCGAAGTAATTATTGAGCTTCGCAATGCTGTTAAAAATTCGCTAAAAATTCAATAAGAATTAAAAAAGATTTTTCTATTGTGTTAATGATACCTCAATATATACATCTTCTGGAATTTTAAGGCGCATCAGCTGTCGGATAGACCTATCATCTGCCCCTAAATCGATTACTCTTCTGTGAACTCGGAGTTCGTATTTATCCCATGTATTAGTTCCCTGTCCACATGGTGATTTTCTGGTTACGACTCTCATCTTTTTTGTAGGCAAAGGATGGGGTCCCTTTAATCTAATACCATTTTTTTCTCCAATATCCTTAATTTCTGTACAGACATTCTCTAATGTTAGTAAGTTGGTACTAGTTAGCTTGATTCTGGCTTCTTGAGGCAACATTCGTCACGCTATTTTTTATTTGGATCGTACTTTTCGGTGATAGTTTTAACGATTCCAGCAGCTATTGTGGTTCCCATATCCCTGAGTGCAAATCTTCCAATTTCGGGGAATTCTTTGAAGGTTTCGATGGCCAGTGGTCTCACAGGTCGAATCTTTACAATTGCAGCATCCCCAGTTTTCAAAAACTTTGGTTTTTCTTCGACTATTCCACCGGTTTTTGGATCTATCTTTGCTACAAAGTCTGAGATAGTGGCTGCAACTTGCGCAGTGTGGGCATGCAATACAGGTGTATATCCAGGAGCCATCGCAGTTGGATGATGGATTACAATTATTTGAGCCTCAAATTCTTTTGCAACACTAGGAGGGCTATCAATATTGCCTATTATATCACCTCTATGAATGGCTTTTTTATCTACACCTCTAAGGTTAAATCCAATATTGTCTCCGGCTTCAGCATAATCCATTTGCGTATGATGAGTTTCTATAGATTTAATCTCTCCAGGAACTCCAGACGGCATGACAATCACTTTCTCGTTTGTTTTCATCTTGCCAGTTTCAACTCTACCCACAGGGACAGTTCCCACTCCGGTAATAGTGTAAACATCTTGAACTGGTATTCTCAACGGTTTGTTAATGGGCTTTTCCGGAGGTGTGAAAGAATCCAGGGCTTCAGCTAATGTTTGCCCCTTATACCAAGGCATATTTTCTGACTTCTTTACTAGATTGTCACCCTTCCATGCTGAAACTGGGATGAAACTGACTTTTGAGGTATTGTATCCAACCATTTTTAACATCTTTTCGACTATTTCTTTGACTTCATTATATCTTGCCTCTGTGTACCCGACATCATCCATCTTGTTTAAGGCAACCACGATTTGTCCTACACCTAGTGTTCTAGATAAAAAGGCATGCTCTCTTGCTTGTCCTCCGGGTTCGGTTGCAGCTTCGGTTTCACCGGGTTTAACAGAAACCACAAGGATTGAAGCATCTGCTTCAGAAGCTCCGGTTATCATATTTTTGATAAAGTCTCTATGTCCCGGGGCATCAATCAGAGTGTAAAAGAATTTAGGGGTCTCGAATTTTTGAAATGCTAGATCTATAGTAATACCCCTTTCTCTTTCATCTTTAATGCTATCAAGTACCCAAGCATACTTGAAAGTATCACCCTTCCCTGTTGCTTCGGATTCTTTAGCAAAAGAATCTATAGTTCTTTGATCGATGACACCTAAATCTACCATTAAATGACCAACGGTAGTTGATTTACCATTATCAACATGTCCTGTAACCACCAAATTCATATGTGGTTTTTTACTTGCGCTCATAGAAGATAAAAATCCATCAGGGGTTTATTTGTATTTCGTTATCTTTTTTATAATAACGTTTTACAAAATCATAAAATTACGAGGGGAAAATTGAGCAGATTGATTTTGCTTGTTTTTTAATCTTGAATACCTCTGTCATATCTTATCGCTGGTTAAAAACATTCTAAATTTTACGCACTATTAAGGATAGAAAAAGTAGTACATTCTGAAAATCCCATGAAATCAAATTCTAACGCTCATTTTGAATTTCTATTGTATATATCTTCAATTCGAACAATGTCTGATTCATCAAATTCGCCAAAAGAAATTTCTAAGATGGTAGAGCAAGATTCTTGATTAATTATTCTGTGTTTTGAACCTTTAGGAATGAATATGGTGTCATTTTCATTTAGAATCTTTTTTTCACCATCATGTTCTACAGAAACCACTCCCTTAATTATTTTCCACCATTCTTCTCTTTTGTGGTGTAATTGTAAACTGGTTTGAGATTTTGGATTGAGATGCAATAGCTTTACAGTACATTTTTGATTTTCGACAAATTTTTCAAATTTCCCCCAAGGTCTGTTTTCTTCATAATTTTCTATCATTTTATCCAACATTAATGATTCGTCAACCTATATAAAACTAAATATATTTTATATAAATCATGTCAGAAATGTAAAAAAAATTTAACTTATATTAGCAAGAAGAAAACGATTTCAATCATTCATCTCTAAAGTTAACCGATATTACTATAGATAAAATACTCCCAATAAAAGCCAAATCGAAAAGCTATCTTATTGACAATAAAGCATCTTCCAAGGTGTTGAAACATTGCATGAACAAGTTATTGCTTCTATCATAAATCCAATGGGAAAATTCATCAAAAGTAAACACACGTTGGTGTTGAACAGCTATTGGTACATACCCTCCAAATGTAATGACCTGAATCACCACAAAGTCTTCATTTACAATAGCGAGTTCCTGTTCTCCATAATCACTTACTTCATCAAGCAAGGTAGTATACAGTATCACCGGTTTTCCTGTTTCAGCCACATTCTGAGAAAGATCCAAAAGTTTATCTTTAAAATTGTTAATTAAACAATTTTCAAAGGACATTTGTTTGCTTTCCTGCAGACCGGGCACTTTTTTCAATCACCTTAAAGTGGTATTGTAGAATTTATCTACATTAAAGATCATTTCATTTGACTTTTTGACTAATGTTTGTTAATCTCTAATTCTAGTCAAAAGATTTTTTTACAAAACTTGCTCATCCAATTGTTAAGTTGACATTCCAACCCTGGAAACCTCCAAATCTAGTTGAAAATTTCACTAGGACATGTTTGAATATGTGTCCCTACCTGATAGTGAAAAAAGTTTAGGTATATTTTGATGATAGTTTATCATCTTCCAGTGGTTGTCCATCGAATCAAAAGCGTCTTGAACTTTTGATTATTCAGATAAATAATTATTGGATATAGATAGATATATCTCTTCCATCAATTTCTACTTGTTTTGGTTTAATACCTCCATTAGAAATCCTATCAGGGAAAACTATCTTGTTAACTCTAACAAGATTTCTTAGAACATCTTCAAATTTTTGTATCTTACTTATCTCATCCTCACTAAAATTGGAAATATAAGCTGTGTCAAGGATTTTGGTCGGGGAGTAACCTAATTCCTTTCTTAACTGTTGAATATTGCGCGCCAAATCTTTGACCATTCCCTTGATTATAAGCTCATCGTTACGGTGTGTATTTAAGAAAAGAATCAGATTGTCTCGCTCTAATGCTGAATATCCATTCGTGGTATCAAAATCAATATTTACGTCTTCCAAAGTTAACTTAAATGATTTGCCCTCAGAATATTCTAGATCAAGTGATCCTGATTCTTGGAGTTGATCTAGTACAAAGTTTTTGTCCAGCTTATCAAATTTTTCGATGAAAAGCATAATATCGCCTTTTAGCTCCTTCGCAACAGTCTTTCTATTAACTGTCAGATTTGGAATGACAGGAGCATTATTTCTTATCATATCAACCAATTTAGCTGCCTTGTCTGTCCATCTTACCTTTTTAACGATAATATTTTCAATATTCATTTGCTCTCGCAGCAAACCTAGCATACCTTCCATCTCTAGAAACTCTACATCTTGACTAAAAACAAAAATCGACTCCAAGGGCCATCTCCTCTTTAGTTTGAGTTTATTTCTCAAAGAAAAAGACATTGATGATATTTCCTTTATCTTGTCAAATGCGAATTCAACTTTGTCATTTGAAACCTTTTTCAAAAATTCTATGTCTAACGATCTATCAAACAAAATCGATTCAACCCGTTTGAAATTAGATTGATACAAGAATTCCGTGATGAAGGGACAAATTGGATGCAATACAAGATCTAGTGCAAATAAACAACATGACAAAATCTTGTATACCGTAAATCTACGTTCCCTATTTTCCAAATCGTCACTCCATAAATCATACCTTATAAGAGGCACATACGTTTGGCTTAATGAATTGATAATGAAATCCTCAATTTCGTGGCAGGCCTCATGGAATCTACACTCATCTATAAGATTAGTTACATTACGAACCAATTTTTCAAGCTTTGTTAATATCCAAATGTCTTGACTTTTTAGCAGTTTTTTGGAGATTCCCATTTCTGGTTTTTGAGTTGATCCAAGATAATCAAAGACATCATACTCAGCATTTTGTCTATAATAGATATGTAAATAATATAATGTACTTAGCACCTGATGGGGTCTAGAAATCATTTCTTTGGTATCAAAATTTAATGGTTCTATTGGCGATGACTTCCACATAAAGTAAAATCTTACAAGGTCTACAGGGTTGTCTCTTAGAAGAGTAAAGGCATCCACAACATTTCCCAAACTTTTGCTCATCTTATTTCCCTTTTCGTCTAATACGTGACCTGTAAAAAGAAATGATTCAAATGGGGATTGAGAAGCATTCTGCAAAATTACATTTAACATTAATAAGGTATAGGCCCATCCTCTGGTTTGATCTATTCCCTCAGTAAGAAAATAAGCAGGTATCAGTTTATCATACTCTGGATTTGTTAATGAGGAATATGGTGCACTCCCGCTGTTGTGCCATGTATCTAGTACGAATGGCTCCCTGGTCATCTCCGCATGGCATTTGCTGCAATGGATTATTATTTCATCTATCCATGGCCTGTGCAATTCAAAATTTTCGCCATTAGGTAGTTTGGACGCCCTATGAATAATTTCTTTTCTTGAAAATAATCCTTCGATTGAAGAACAATTTTTGCACTTCCATATTGGTAATGGGGTGCCCCAGACTCTTTCTCTTGAAATACACCAGGGGACTTTTTCCTTAATTATTTCAAGAAATCTATTTTTCGGTTGTTCATAATAGTATTTCACGTTTGAAGCTGCTTCAAAGGGCTTATTCTTCAAATTTTCAATCATGTAAAAATATTCTTTTCGAGCTAGCCATACAATCTTGTGGTGAGATCTCCAGCATGTTGGATACTTGTGCATGAGCCTGCTAATTTTTACCACAGAATTTAGTGACTTCATG
>QCWC01000046.1 GCA_013114705.1 Candidatus Nitrosocosmicus sp.
CTGTAAATCGTAGAATGAATTGCCCAGTTCACTTTTTATGACAGAGCTTTTCAGTTGGGGAATAGGCGAAGAAAGTCTAATAACATCAAGCTTTAAACCTCTATCTAAACAATTTTTTTTCAATAATTTTTCATCATGAATTTGATCATATCCTAATGCTATGATATCTGGTTTAACGAAATCGACTGTCTCATAAATTGAAGTCCTCCTGCCTATTATGGCCTTATCCACAAACCGAATAGATGAGACCAATTCTAGTCTACTATTTTCATCGTGAAATATCTTGCGATTCTTTTTTAAGCTGTTGACAGTGGTATCGGTTGCCACCACGATAATTAAAACATCACCAAGTGATTTTGCAGATTTTAATGTATGAATATGACCTGCATGAAGGAGATCAAATACCCCACCAACAAGCACTACTTTTATTTCAGCTCTACCCTTTTTGGTCAACGAGCACAATGGTTCCTTTCTGTCAAGAAATTTTCCTTCTTTTCCATCTCTATTAATTACAATTAATCCCGATCTCGAAAGCTTTAATAGATCATCTTCAAATAAAGTTGAGTCTACTTCCAGCTTCTGGGAAAGATAAGAAAAAAGCGGGACACCGTCATCAGCATCTGCCCGACTACTCTCACATAGACTATTACAATAAATTGAAGATAGCAAATACCGTTGTGTGGAATTCATTAATTTTGAATTAACTTAACTATTACGGTATATAATTTTAGAGTTGTAATTTGTACTGATATTGCGAGAACTGAATCTAAAAACCCCAAAGCAGTTAATCTTTAGGTATATTGTCTCTAGAAAAATCATGCATTCAACCAATATAATTTGTAAGCGAAATTATTGGTTTTTTCAAGTAATATTTGATGTCTCAGTACTCATAATCCTCATCACCATAAAAATATCAGACGGCTCTTCGTCGTCATCATCGACATCACGCTGTTTTCTACTGTAATTAATATATTCTTTATATTCACAATTCGCCAAGGTTAGCAAAGATAATTAAACATGTATACCATGAGTTTGATATGAAAGGGGCTCAAATAATTAAAACAAATCAACCACTAGAAATCGATGAGATCAAAATTCCCAAACCTGAAGGAAATCAAGTCTTGGTAAAGGTTATTGCTTCTGGAGTTTGTCATAGCGATCTCCATTTGTGGGAAGGCGGATATGCTGGACCCAAAGGTGTATTTATGAAAGTTGAAGATAGGGGTGTAAAATTTCCTCTTATCCCGGGACACGAAATAGCTGGCAAAATTGAAGAAACAGGGCATGCAGTTAATAACGTACAGGTGGGAGACAGTGTCCTAGTTTACCCATGGTTAGGCGAAGGATCGTGTCCAGCTTGTTTATCAGGAGAGCAAAACCTTTGTGACTCGCCTAAGACTTTGGGGATTTACCAAAATGGGGGATATGCACAATATGTTTTGGTTCCAGATTCGAGGTACTTGATAAAACTAAACAATTTGGAATTCGATTCCGCATCATCACTCGCTTGTTCTGGGTTGACCGCATATAATGCTGTGAAGAAGGCTACACCTACAGTCGGATTAGAAAAAGACCACAGTATAGTTATTGTCGGTGCTGGTGGTTTAGGTCTAATGGGTGTACAAATTGCAAAGGCTATTCACAATTCAAGAATAACAGTCGTCGACGTCAACGATCAAAAGCTCGCAGAGGCAAAACGATTAGGTGCGGATAACGTCATTAACAGCAGAGAGAAATCAGATGTAGTAAAAGAAATTAAGGACCTTACTAATGGCTTTGGTACAGATGTAGTAATAGATTTTGTAAATAACAACATCACATCCATAAACTCATTTAACATGTTAAGAAAAAGAGGTAAAATGATTATGGTGGGTTTATTCGGTGGATCTATGGAGCTAAATTTGCCTATGATTCCCTTGAGAGGATACACATTAACTGGTGCATATACTGGTACATTTTCTGACTTAACAGAGCTAGTGAATTTGGCTTCTCAAGGAAAAGTTCAAACTGTTTTAGACAAGAGATATTCGTTGGACCAGGTTAACGAAGCATTAGAAGACCTGAAAAACGGGAAAATTATAGGAAGAGCAATCATAAATCCAAACTAACTATTGTAACAGGAAATGTTTGTATCCCGCGAGCAGGATTTACTCCAAAAAAAGATCTCTCTTTTGTTTGATTGAGCCTGCGACTCTTCGGTTACTGTTGAATGTAAGCCTGATAGGCTGATGTACGATTAGCAATTTGTTGCCAACAACTACAGCCGAAAGCTCTACCAGGCTGAGCTACCGCGGGATACTTAATTTTTAAAAGATTTGATATATAATCTAATCGTAACTTTACAATGAATAATTAAATAGTGTTCTTTTTCAATAGGTAATAATTGGGCAAGCTAGATGCACCCCGAAACAAAGTTATTTTCATTGTCCTGTTATCAATAGGCTTTACTTTAGCGATGTATTTTGTTGTAAATTATTCTTTAAGTCAGCAAAGCACGACGTTTGCAAGATTGATTCCTGAAGAGGCCTATATAATCATACTTCATGATATTTTTAACAAGACATTAAGTGATCTTCGTAATATTACATTTGATGATCTACAGGGTAAATTTACCTCACAGTATGTAATGGTTGATGGAGATGGTAATATATATAAAGCAAACAAGGATAGCCACGAAACCTTCCAAGTAATCAATAAGACAAACGAACCAATTACTGGTGGAAGTCATTTTGGTTGGGAAATTGTATCAAATGGATCAAAGTATTACATAGACTCTACTAGCGGTCAAATTATTACAATTGTAAACGCATCAAATAGCCAAATAAATAAATAAATAAATAAATAAATAAAGGAACATTTCATATTGTTCTTTTACCCATACTGTTTTCATCTAATATGTCCAGCAGAAAGTAGGTAATTATTTTGTCGGCCCCTGCTCTCTTAAGTAACCTTATGAAGTTTAAAATAGGATCAGGATTGTAAAACCTATTCTCACCACTTGCAGTAGGACTCGACTTGGCATTAATACTAAGTCTAGCGCTAGCATCCAAGAAATCATTGTCCATCATTGGTTTTTTCAGATTGTTTGGTTTTTTTAATTGACTTCTTTCTCTAGATATTGATTCTATTTTTCTTTGGTTTAGTCCAAAAACTCCATTAACCAGATTAAGCTTATTCTCACCAATCCTATTGTCATCTACACGTGGTCCACTGACAGAGTCAGGATTCATTGTAGATCTTAATAGAGCATACTCTCCCGATACATTTTGAACAACAATTGGTACATTGACAAGTTCACGAGCTTGTCGGATAATATCCATGTACCAAAGTGATGGTTTAATCATTACCCAATCAGAACCTTCTTTAATATCAATCAACATTTCTCTCAGCGATTCACGTTTGTTATAGAAGGAACATTGGTAACTTGATTTGTCAATAAATCCAGACTCTAAATAGTTGTTTGCTCTAAATGGAGAATATAGACATGAATTATGCTTAGCCGAATAGCTTAATATCTTTACATGTTCAAATCCATTTGTATTTAATAATTTTCTTAGATAAAGAACTTGACCATCCATCATAGCCGAGGGGGCTATAAAGTCCGTTCCACTATCACACAAGCTCAATGAAATTCGTCCTAACGACTCTAGTGTCCTGTCATTGTCGATTTCAGCATTACGGTATAAATTTCTCTTGAAGGCATATTTATTGACTTTCTTTGTTAATATTCCACAGTGACCAGATGTATTATACTGGCATAAACAAACGTCAGAAAAAATTCTAAAACTGTATCCAAAATTTTCTCTTATTTTTCTTATGGAATTTTGAATCACACCATGTTTAGCAAATGACGAATCACCAGTTTCATTTCTTTTTTTGGGAACTCCGAACAAAAGTATTTGTGAAATACCCAAATTAGTCAAGTGATCTAAGAGAGATTCCAAATTTTTTGGACAAACCTTTGATTTATTCATGTGGCCTGACATCAAGCTCTGTTTGTATACGTTCTCACTTTCATAAACAAATAACGGAAAAATCAGATCATCTAATCTATAAGCAGAGCGATTCAACAGATCACGAACTGCAATATCGCAACAGGCATATTAAATTTAACTAAAATTAGGTACAGATAAAGACTAATCTGATATCACTTTTTGAATTAATATTCTTTTGTTGATTTATCTTTTTAGATAGAATTTTGTAAATCATCAATATAAAAACTTGTAGCATTGCATCAATTTACTGTATGTTTTGAATCAATTTGGTTTGACTCAAAAATTCAGGTAATGGTAATAATCATATTCTTCTCAGTGGGAAGCATGTATAGGAAAAAACAATTTTGTACTACGTCAGTTTTGTATTTTTTTTTCTATTTCATTACCTGAATTAGTGTTGTCATAGCGCTTTAGGATTTTTACAATCATATGCACATCATCTTTATTCTTACATATTCGGCCAATTTTTATGCAATCTCTTATATCTCTTGATTTTAGCTTACTCCATACCAAACTTGCAATCAATGTTGAGATTTCTGAGCTTAGGTTGCATTCTCTGCTTAGAATATGATTTGAAATTTTTTCAAATGTTGAATAATCATATTTCTTAAAATATAGAACAAAAAAACGCGATAGAAGCGGAGTTAATAATTTTTTTTCATTATTACATGAAGCAAATACCCAGGTTCGCATTACAGATTTACGCGTTTTTTCGTATTTGGTTTCACTTAGGATCCCTGTCTCCATAAGACTTAGCAGTGCCGCTTGATCTTTGATAGCCATGTATTCAATCTCGTCAATAATTAAATTTCTGGGTCTATTGTTAAACAGATAATCCAGCATTCCTGCTTTTGTACTATGGCTACCTAAAGTAAAGTACGATCGTGATAACTTCATACATTCCATTAAAAACAAAGTCTTTGCCGAACCTGGAGGCCCCACTAGTAGAATATGAACAGGTAAAGTAGAGTTTAGGGCATAAGTAAAAATTTTTTTAACATCATCGTAACCAACGATGTTTGCAAAGAGTTTTTCAGCAGATTCAAGTGAAGATGATTCAGAAGACTGTTGTTGGTTTGAAATAGAATTTGAATCAAAGTGTTCAAATTTATCCATATTTCTTGACTGTCTACTCTTTTTCTTTATTTCACTATGGCCTATTAAACCTAGGTCCCCGTCTGTATATTCACCATCGGGTGAAGTATGATAAGAAGAAGAAGAAGAAGAATATGATCTCTGCATTACATTTTGTTCTGCGATTATCTATAAAAATATACTTGCAGATTTAGAAATTTAATAAAAAATATAAACCGACATCCACCCTAAATTTTAAACTAACAAGACCAAAACAGTTTTCCAAAAAAATAGAGATAGATTTGACTCTAGGTTTAACTTCCTATGGAATATCTGAACAAATAATATGCACTATGACATTATTTTTTGAATGGCCAAAACAAATTCTTCAAGTTTGAAGGTGTTAATCACGAGACCTATCTCAGATGCTGGTCTATCGATATTAAATAAAGAAAGATATCAACTTATCACCAATTTATCAGAACGTCCGCTTAGACACAAAGAATTAAGCCGCAAGGTAAAAGATGTGGATGCAATTTTGTGTTTCTTAAATGATAACATAGATAAAGAGATTATGGATATAGCTGGACCTAACCTAAAAATAATTAGCACATTTAGCACTGGATATGAACATATCGATATGATAGAAGCAAGAAAAAGAAACATCAGGGTTGGGTATACAGGAAGTATTCTTACTGAAACAACGGCAGATTTAGCTTTTGGTCTGATGTTATGTATTGGTAGACGCATAGTGGAAGGCGACAAACTCGTCAGAGAGGGAGAGTGGAAATATGGATGGAGTCCTGATCTAATGATAGGTACCGATATCCACGGCAAAACATTAGGTATCATAGGAATGGGAAAAATAGGTACCGCTATCGTCACAAGAGCTCAAGGGTTTGGAATGAAGATACTATATACAAATAGGAAACCCGTAACCAAATCCAAAATGAAGAATCGCCGATTAAATTTTGAGAATATAAAATATAGAGATTTGAATGATTTAGCCAAAGAGTCAGATTACGTAATTATATGTTGTTCCCTTAACAGAGAAAGTTATCATTTAATAGACAATAATTTTTTGTCACAGATGAAAAAAAGTGCATTTTTAATAAATATTGCAAGAGGTAAAATAGTAAATCAAAAAGACCTAATTTCAGCCCTAAGAAGTAAGGTAATTGCGGGCGCCGCACTCGATGTTTATGAAGATGAACCTATAGAAAAAAATAACAAATTAGTAGGAATGGATAATGTGGTCTTATTACCTCACATTGGTAGTGCGAGTCAAGATACAAGGAATAAGATGTCTGAACTAGCAGCATTAAATATTATACATGTTCTGCGAGGGCAATACGAAAATGCACTCTTGATAGAATAATATTGTATCTATTCCTTCATCCTCTTTAGTTTAACTTCATCCTCATCTTCCAATGTTCCCTTGACACAATCAGTATGGATTATCTTGACAGGTGTTAACACAATTTTACCTGCCGGAATAACGTTATTTCCCTGCAGTAAAAGAAATTTTTTTTCCAAAACTTCCTTATGGTCTGAACATGTCAATCCTATCATAAATTTGTTGCCGTTGTTGGATTCATCAAGAATTTCTATAATAAATTGAGGTGGAAGAGGACACTGGGTACCATTATACGCAAAAGAACAGCTCTCTGGAATCACTAATAAAATATGGGTCTCATCCCATTTAATTACTTTGGTTTTGAACCCTTATTAACTAATTTTCCCAGGTTTTTAGAGATGGATTTATCCAAACTAGTAAACAGTTTTACAACCTACGTTTATCATTCATAAATACATGAGAAAGCGAGCAACCGATTTCAACAAATATTCAACTCGATGAACCAATGAGAGTTATACCTTATAACTTATGATGTATTCAATCAATTATAAGAAACATGAGCGAAATAAACAAAAGTATAGGTAGCATAACTAGCAAGATTACCGAGCACGGAGCACCGGTTATAGAGCAACTATTAGACAAGTTAACTGGAAAGGGCGCCCTTGTTAAGTATAATTTTGAGGATTTGAAAATAGAAATTCCTTCAGCTACTGATCCAAAAGGCAGAACAATAGGAGGAGGTAAAATGATAATTCATGGAACAATCACTGTTTCAGCCAGGGTACAAAAAATAAATAATGAAAGCGAAGGCAGTATCAGCAAATCAGGAAATGTTAATGATAGTTACGGAAGTATGAGAAAAAATAGTGATAATATTACAACAAATAATATAGAGAAAGAATCATTCAAGACTCTCGATGATGAACCTGCGCTAAAAGATTACGACAGTAGTAACGAAATTAGTTCAACATAAGTTTCGCACAGTCTGAAGAGATTGAGAAAACTATAAGTGATAACTCGTGCTAGGTCTTTCACTAACAAAATGAAAACAGGGTAGACTAATATGACTACAAAAGAGTATCAGGACGATTTAAGAAAGCAACGACGCTCAGTATTTGATGCGGTAGTTGGATCAATCAAATCTTTAAAGGGTGGAAATATCCTGATTGAAGTTGAAAATAGACCGACCATTGATGTAAGAGCATCAACGTCAAATGAGATAAATAAGATAGACATTGATATCCTAGATCCCGAGATTTTTGGAATGTTTAGAAACCTCGAGGTTGAAAAAGATAACCGAACGCCTGATTTTGAACAAAAGAAACAGCCTGGTGAATCAAAGGACCAATCAGTGGAAAAGATTAAAGACAAATTAGAAATGGCCAAAGAATTTTTTCATCTCCTTACAGACGATGAAGCAAGTATTTTTGATCAATTGAAAATAGTAAAGGATCTGGCTGTAAAGCTCTCAGAAAATAATATCACTATAGTTTTGCTCAGAAAAGGAAAGGAAGCTATTATCATGGGAAAAGATGCTAGTCCAAGTTTATCGAAAATTATTTCTGGTAGCGATGATTTACAAATTAAAAGCATAACTGAATCCTCCAAGCTGATAAGTGAGATTGGTACAACTCTTTCTAGTGATGATGAGGAGTCAGAAAATAAAAAAGATATGGGTAAATAGTAGGCAAAATTCCACAATTCAGGGATATAGTTTCGGTCGTCTAGGCTTTTATAAAAATAAATAGAATACTATACGTAGTTTATTTATATACGTCGTCAGCTCTGGTTAAATTTAGTTATACTC
This sequence comes from Candidatus Nitrosocosmicus sp., assembly GCA_013114705.1. Classification (GTDB taxonomy): domain Archaea; phylum Thermoproteota; class Nitrososphaeria; order Nitrososphaerales; family Nitrososphaeraceae; genus Nitrosocosmicus. The sequence continues at coordinate 8,234 of QCWC01000046.1, forward strand.
AATGACAGTCAAATCAATTGCAATAGTTAACCCTAATTCCAAAGGTGGACAAACGAAAAAAAACTGGGATTCCATAAAGGATACCTTACAAAAGTATTTTGGCACCAATTTAGAATTTGCTTTCACCGAAAAATCTGGTGACGGTACGATTATGACAAGAAAATACTTGGAAAAAGGTTATGAAAATATCATTCCTATTGGAGGCGATGGCATAATAAATGAAGTTGGTAACGGATTTTTTAAAAAGGTTAGTAACGATAAATTCGATAATATTGATTTGATGACCGTCGAGTATAATAAAATATTGGCATTAACTGAATTAGAGCAAATTGATAGTGAATGCACCTTGACTATCCTTCCTGGTGGAACACGAAACGTACTTGTAAGGTCCTTGGGATTGCCGCAGGATTTTGAACAATGTTGTAAATACGTGAGCGAATCGAGTATTACTCAAAAGGTTGACATCATTAGTTGTGTTGCAAAAATGGGTTCCGAGGATTCTTCAGGAAATCGGTTCAGGGTTTTCTTAAATGCTGCAGAGATAGGATTGGGAGCTGAAATTATTGAAAAAGGAAAAATGGTACGTGATCAAATTAGTAGTCGAATCCTCTCAACTATCACAAGCATTGTTGCTACTCTTCCAGTGTACAAGAGCAATGTTTGTCAAATAATAGAGGGTTCTACTACAACTCACAAGATTGTAAATAGTCTTACCACGAAAATGACTATGGGTATGGTTTCAAATGGAAGTTTTTTGGGTGGAGGTTTTCAAGTTGCCACCAGGGCCGATGTTGCAGATGGATTGTTAGATACCATCCTTATAAAAGATTCCGACAGTTTTAAGATATTGCAAAAGCTTGTAAACATAAAAAGAGGAGAGGAGGCGATTGAAAATGAAGACGATATTTACTATGGACAATCCCAAACAGTTAGCTGGCTGACGGATTTTCAAAATAACATTACCGTGAGTCTTGATGGTGAACCTGTAGGCATTCTCCCTGCTTTTTTTAGAGTCCATCCTAGATGCTTAAAAATAAAGTTGTAGTCATGTTCTTCTTACTGATCTTCTACAAATCTAATTTCTAGAGTTTCAAAATCCATCCAAATGTTGGGTCCCGTGAAAATAAATACTTGGAAATGCAAATGAGGTACAAAAGTAAAACCTGTCAAACCTACACGACCAATCTGCTGCCCACATTTTACTTTTTGTTTTACACTCACTAGCGAGCTTTCAAAATCAAGATGATCGTATCTAGTATACTCTCCATTAGAATGATTTACCACGATAAAATTTGAAAAATCCCAATATGAATAATCAGGGCCCCCAATATTGGATCTATCTTCAACATAAGTAACAACTCCATCAGCCGATGCAAGGACCGGAGTTCTCATTAGCGCTACGAAATCTACTGCATTTCTTAGTTTACCTACATGCGCAGGCGACGAAGTCCTATCGATTCTTGCAATATAGTGCTTCAAAATTGGTAAAGAGTACTTGTTTTTTGATAGGTGCATTATAAAATATCCAATTAATAAATCTCAATCGAACCGATAAATAGATGGACTCGGATTCCACTGAATGTTGATTTTTTTTAAGCCTAAGGGATCTTTGTAATTGATAATCGCAAATATTTCTAATGATAACAAACATTTTCCAATCAACTTTCCTATCCACATCTAATTGTTGAAATACACTATATTATTCGCAATACTAGCACACCCGAATTTAGTCACCTTAAAGCTAACTACCGTAAGGGGGATCTTGTAATTTTCATTTTCAATATGAATAAAGCTTAAAATATGATTTTTCATGAATCTACCGTGATCTCATTGGTTTGCATTATATATATACAAGGATTAAACTATTTATGTTTCAGCACGGGTTATCATCGTTAGTTAGACATGATATTAAATATAATTTGAATCAAGATTATGGTTAATCTAGCCACCAAGTACATCTATTCAACATATATGCGAAAAAGCAATTAAATAATCAATTTTTAAACCACTCGTCACAAATTTGAATAATAGCGGCAACTAAACTAAAAAAGATAAGGAATATCATCAGGCTCTAAAAGTCGTTGATTTTTGAATTAGAATACAAAATGGATTATCAAATTATACAAAATATTAATAACTCCTATGTTTACTTTGGTATACGCTTTATTTATTACGTGCAGATACAAACACAGTTTTTGTCTTCATCAAACTAACTAGAAATTATATTATTAATCCCAAATAGACAACAATGTGAGGTAAAACCTAGAGATATTTTATCGTCCTGTACTAAATCTGCGCCTTCGTGAAGTAAAGATGGATCCATCTTACAAGAATGATTGCAAAAACCATCATTCACTCATTAAATATGTTTAATAGCCTCGAAATTATATAAACAGGTGAGTCTCGTGCCAAGAAAATCTCGCATTGACGAATCAAATGGTACTGGGGGAACCTATGGTAAAGAAGCCTCCAAAAACAGTGAATTGTCTTTCAAGAGCAACAACAAAAGTAAAAGTCAAAGGATTGTAAATAGAAAGCCAAGTAATAGGTTAACTAATAACATAAAGCGCGAAATAAACTCTAGAGATTTTAACTATAAAAACGACACGGATCAATTTACATTGGATAGAATAAATCTCAAGATAGTCGAAGAGTTGATAACTAACGGAGACATAAAGAGCTCGGAAATCGCAGCAAAGTTAAAGATCCCGTTATCTACAATCCAGAGAAGAAGAACCCGTATCGAAAAATCACTTTTAAGGAAAAAATATCATATGGACTTGACACTATTAGGATACAGGACCGCTCAGATATTTGTGGATGTTCAGGGAGGAAGAGCCAGAGAAACTGGAGAAGAACTTTTAAAAAAATACGATAGGAATGTGGTCAATGCGTCAACAAGAATAAACTCTGGTAATAATTTATGTCTTGAAGTAGTTTACAATGGGTCTGATGAACTGCATTTTTTGCTAGAAGAGATAAAATCCCTACCATTAGCTACGAATGTTGACTGGTCAGAACAGGTCATGGTCATAGGCGATAATTTGTCAGGTATTATTAGGAATAGTTTAACTGATAAACTGAATCAAATTTATGCAACCAAAATATCGGTTTGACGCAAGTTTCATAAAGTTTTCTTTATCCTAACTTCTAATAGCATCCGGATAAGCCAAATTAGCATAACAATGAAGGGCATAATCAGTTTATTTTGATAATACGCACATCAAATGATGATTTATTTAGGATTCTCAAACACATAACTGGATTTTTTTAAGGTTATTGACCAATAGCAATACTATTTTTGTGAGGCAAAAACTCATCTAAATAACACCAATACCTATTTTTTAAAATCATGAATTGCATTACTTCACCAGTATGAATGAGTTGATAATATCAAGTAATTTTTTGATGCAAAAAGTCACAAAATGTCTAAAAGATATACTTAAATCTCATTATATTTAGAAATAAGATGCGAATTGCCAAGGCGACTAAATGCATCAGCGAACGGAAAAAAATCAAAGTTCATACAGCAATCAAATGGCGATTATGATGAAGAATCTCAAATAAATTCCGAGGGACGGAAAAGAAAGGGTCAGAAATTCGAAGAAAAGAAGGGATCACCCCCGATACTAGATAGCATTAATTTGGGTATAGTGGAAGCCTTAGTCAATAATGGAGACATAAAGAGCTCGGAAATCGCAGCAAAACTAAAGATCCCGTTATCTACAATCCAGAGAAGAAGAAGCAATTTAGAAAAAAATTCTATACTAAAAAAGAATTATACTTTGGACTTTAAAAAATTAGGACTTAGGATATCTGAAATATCGGTTGCAACAAGAAATGGAGAAAGTCAAAATGTAATGAATGTTTTTTACAATAAACATAAAAAAAATATAGTTAATATGGCTTTGAGGATTGGAAATCCAGATACGAATATTTCTTTTCGAGTAGCCTATTCAGATTCAATCGAATTATTTAGTTTGCTTGAAGAAATCAAGGAAATGGAAATGGTTAGCATGGTAGAATGGTCAGAGTACATAACGGAAAAAAATAATAAGGAAAT
>QCWC01000047.1 GCA_013114705.1 Candidatus Nitrosocosmicus sp.
TATTTTATCAGAAAAAAAAGCTATATACTTTAAGATTTTTTTATTATGACACCAAAGGTGGGGAAGGGATTCGAACCCTTATATATTCGCTATCTACTATGTTTTTTCTAAGCTGCAGGCGAACGCATGGCCGCTCTGCCACCCCACCAGTAGTTTTGATTTATCAAGGGTTGAAAACTTATATTTCTTTGTAACCATCTGAAATCTAGTTTTGACCAGTCATTATCTAGACATGTTTTGAAGGATTAGTATTTTAGTATACTTTTAGAAGCAAGAGTTATGTCTTCTGGTTTTATAGTTTTTCGATGAGCGTGTCTTGCTAGTTCTACCGCTTGCTTGGCAACATTTTCTCCAACAAGTTCAAGAACTTTTCTTAACTCCTCTGCTGCGCTATCACTAACTCTCTCGGCCCCAAATTTCTTTATAATTCTGTGAACTGAGGCTAAAGCTATTTCGGAATTTGAATCAATAATCAACCTTGAACGATTTTGTTTCTATCCAATTCTATTAAATAACAATGTAAAATTGATTAAATTATTCACTTTAATGTTTTTATTAAATTCCAACTTATTCGTATTAGCGAGTTGTAAAAATTTTTCTTGAAAGAACGAGTTGAATATTCAGTAATAAAATCTAATAACCCAAGTATTAAGTAATTGTTCTACAATTATGTTGATAATTGAGTTATATTGATTCTCATATTCATCTGTCATCAAGAGAATATCATCAACATTACGAATCAATTTTCGGCTTGATACAAGCTACTAAAATAAAGTGTTTTTGCATGTCCGAAGATTATGACTCTTCTTATAACACATTACTTTTAAAACAACATTATTTAAAAGGTACTAATCTTTTACATGCCTTCGTAGGAATCCACCCTCAGTTTGCAAATGATTTAATTGATATTGATTCTTTTCAAAATTTTTTCTATTCAAACATAGGGCATATAGATGGTATCGGTGAAATCGGGCTCGACCCGACATATGTGAATCCAGAGACAAAGAATTCTATGGAGAGCCAGAAATTTATTTTCGAGACAATGCTATTATTAGCTGAACGGAATCAAATACCCATTTCTATACATTCAAGGAGATCAGTAGGTGATATTCTAAACATGTTGCCTTCATATAGAATTAAAAATGCTGTTTTCCATTGGTATGAAGGGAGTAAAAAACAGCTCAAAAAAATTATCAACTTGGATTTATGCGTCTCTTTTGGTCCTTATATTTTGTATAACAAAGAGAAACAAAATATGCTCCGTGAAGCAAATATCGATTTGGTGTTATTGGAAACTGACGGGCCAGTTAAATACAAGGGTTGTCTTGAAAACGTGCTGACTTCTCCGTCATTGATTATTAGCGTCCAGTATTTAGTTTCTACCATCATAGAAAAATCATTTGATGAAACTACCAACCTGCTATTGCAAAATGCATCGCGATTTATTCATGGTCAATAGAATTTTAGAATGATCGGTTATAGTATTACCAGGAAAAGAGATAAAATACCCTTGTTTTTTTCATACTGTGTGGACAGAGTCAAGAAGATGGCTAACGAATTGCTAGAACGTTATCCTGATAAATTTACAAGTGATTTTAATGAAAATAAAGAGACAATTAAGAATTTCGCCGTAGTTAGGTCAAAAGAACTAAGAAACAAAATAGCTGGATTCATAACATCAAACGTAAACAGAAATTTAGCCCAACAAAATGCTTCTCTTTCTTATTCGGATGAGCCTTCCGAACAGAAAGAAGAAGTTTCTGAATAATATTGATAACTGTAGATCTTCGAGGAGGAATTAGAAAATTCGTAGGCTATCCGCAATTACGCGTGGAAGAAGATGGAATAACTATAGACGATATGATTGATTACATAGAAAATAGATATGAATTAAGTGGGAAAATCAAGAAGAATGAGATTATGGTGGCCATAAACGGTGTAGATTCCTCCATCTTAGGTGGGGGCCGAGCTAAAATTACGTCTGGTGATATCGTAACTATATTAACTGTAGTTCATGGTGGCTAGCAAAATATCCTTATGAAATTTATTATAGATTGACATTATAATTTATGCAGTGACTTTTGATGGCGTCTTTAAAACGGTTAGGGTATCAAAGGACCGTATTGGATCTATAGTTGGAAAAAACGGTAAAGTTAAAACTGAAATCGAATCAAAATGTAAAGTTTACTTGGACATTGATGGCGAGACGGGTGACGTATCAATCAGATTGAAAGATAAGGATTCTCTACTCCAAAGCGGTATTTTTAAAGCATCAGAAATCATACTTGCTATCTCAAAGGGATTTGCCCCGCAAAGAGCGTTTCGACTCATGTCAGACGAATGCATACTTCAGCTAGTAGACCTTCGAGAATACTCGGGAAAATCTTTAAATTCATTAGACCGGATAAAATCAAGACTCATTGGACAAAATGGGAAGTTCCGTAAGAATCTGGAAGATTTTTCAGGATGTGATATTTCAATTTATGGCCATTTTGCAGGTTTTATTGGTACATTTGACGAGAACTCTTTAGCACTAAACGCAATCCTTATGATATGTAAGGGTAGTTCTCACAAATCTGTTTATCACATGTTAGAGGAGCATAAACGTAAGAAAAAATTAGAACGGTTAGAACTATGGGAAAAGAGTAGCTAGAAATTCATTTGCTTTAGGTTCAAAGCTTGAATTTAATCAGAATGCTCTAACATCATGCCAATTTATCGAACCCATGAATATGTCGACAGAACCGTAACAAATTATTTGTGTTTAGTGGTGTTCTGTACCCCATCTCGTAAAAGCGCTATTCTTTATTTCAAACTGATCAAGAGTTTTACCAATTATATGTGCTATTAAATCTTCAATTGTGCTTGGCCTGTGATAGAAACCTGGCATTGCAGGCAAAATTATAACCCCAATTTCAGATAATTTTAGCATATTTGAAATATGGATTTTAGATAGAGGAGTTTCTCTAGGAACAATAACAAGCCTCCGGTTCTCTTTAATGGTTACAGAGGCAGCTCTTGAGATGAGATTATCATCGTATCCGTTTGCTATGCTAGACATTGTTTTCATACTACAAGGGATAATGGCCATTCCGTTAGTCCTAAATGAACCACTTGAAATAGCGGCGGCCATATCGGCCTCGTCATAGTTGTAGTTTGCAGTTTTTAAGATTTCTCCAATATTTTCATCTGTTTCAATCTCAATGTTTTTTTTTGCCCATTTGCTTAAGACCAGATGGGTTTCTACCTTCAACTTAGATAAAGCTTGTAAAAATCTAATACCATAAATTACTCCCGAACTTCCACTAATCCCTACGACAATTTTTAGACTCTCACCCATCTTTATAATATCTCAGTAACCAATATTTTATATTAAATATTCTAATACAATTTGTTAATGTTAACAGTTTTTGGTTCGGTCGCCCTAGATACGACCCGTACTCCATTTGAGACGAGAGAACGAATTATGGGTGGTGCTGCAACTTTCGCATCTATGTCTGCGTCCTTTTTTACCACGGTCTCGTTAATAGGGGTGATCGGTAACGATTTTCCGTCTTCCTACTATGAGTTATTAAAAAGTAGATTGAATTTAGATGGCCTTGTACTTGATAACAACAAAAAGACCTTTTTCTATGATTCTTCATTTGATTATGACTTGTCTCACAGAACTACAAATCTCACTGAATTGAATGCTATAGAAGATTTTCATCCTGTTGTTCCAAAAGACTATATTAATTCTAGATTTCTATACCTGGCAAACAACGATCCAGATCAAAATATTAAGATTATTGACAAATTTGTTGAGCCTGAATTAATCGTATGTGACACAATTGAATACTGGATAGAAAACAAAAAAAATGCGGTAATTGAGATGATGGAAAAGACACATGGTGTTGTAATAAATGATCAGGAAGCTAGATTACTTTGCAATACTTCAAATTTGATTAAATGCGGTAAACAGCTTTTATCATATGGTCCAAAGTTTGCGATCATTAAAAAGGGAGAACATGGTGTTCTATTCTTTTTTGATGATAACATCATACCAATCCCTGGCTATCCTTTAGACTCGGTAATCGATCCCACTGGTGCAGGCGATTCTTTCGCAGGTGGTTTCATGGGATATTTGATCTCTAATAAGAAAGGTGATATATTTGACGATATTCCTTTGATAAAAGATTCTATCTTGATAGGTAACATAATGGGCACATTTGCAATAGAATCATTTGGCACGGAGAGATTGTTTGAAATTACCAATTCTGATATAATGAATAGATTCGACTTCTACAAAAAGATGCTTTCAATTTAGAATTTTAGAAAGCGTTATTATCATCTTGCGTGTAATAACAAGTGACTAGCATTATAAATGAAGATCCTTATTATTGATAATTTTGATTCATTTGTTTATAATATTTCCCAACTAGTGGGATTGTTAAATGTATTACCAGTAGTGATGCGAAATAACCAAATTGACATCAACTCAATTCTCAAAATGAATCCTGATGCTATCATTATATCGCCAGGCCCAGGTCATCCAAAATATAAAAAAGATTTTGGAATTTGTAACGAAGTAATAACTAACCTTGGACCTTCTATCCCTATTTTGGGTATATGTTTGGGCCATCAGGGAGTGGTGCATGCATTTGGTGGAAAAGTTACAAGAGCAAGAGACATCCGACATGGAAAAACCAGTGAGATTAGATTTAAAGGAAACTCAAAATTATTTGATGGTGTTGAAAATCCATTTATAGCTACACGATATCATTCGTTAATCGCTGACAAAGCTACATTTCCTAAATGCTTGAAAATTACCTCTACATCGGTTGACGATGATGAAATTATGAGTGCACGCCACGAAAAATTTTTGATTGAGGGAATTCAATTTCATCCTGAATCAGTGCTAACGACAGAGGGAAAAAAAATCTTATCAAACTTCATTCAAATGGTGAAGAAATGAGCTCTATTTTTGAGGAACACCATTTAGCAGAAGATGTTAATTCATCGGAAGAGGGCAGGTTACTTTATAAAAGAATCCTGTCAAAATTGTCAAGGAGAGAGCATCTCAATCACGAAGAAATCGCTGGAGTAGTGAGGAACATTATGGAGGGAAAATGCTCTGATATATTTATTTCATCTTTCTTGATGGGTTTGGTAGTAAATGGTGAGAACCATGTCGAATTTGCAGGTGTGATTGATGCAGTAAGATCAGCATCTAATCGAATAACTCCCGAAACTGTATTCCCAATAGTGGATAACTGTGGAACTGGAGGGGATATGCTTAATACATTTAACATTAGTACAGCTGCAGCGATTATTGCTAGTTCTTGCAAAAATCTTGCAATTGCGAAGCATGGTAACAGGTCATCATCTGGGCTAAGTGGTAGCGCCGATTTCTTTGACCATGTAGGTTACCCTTTGGATAATAACAAGATGAAAAATGTTATTAGCTCCATTGAATCTATAGGATTCGGATTTTTGTTTGCTCCTAATTATCACCCAGGGCTCAAACATGTTTCACATATTAGGAAGGAGTTAGGGATACAAACCGTCTTCAATAAAATTGGACCTTTATGTAATCCTTGTAGTAATCTATACGCACAAGTTATCGGTGTCTCTGATTCTTTAATGTTACATATCATTCCAAAAATAATTCCAATACTTGGACTTAAACGGGCCATGATTGTGCGTTCAGAAGATGGCATGGATGAACTTTCAACTACTGCGAAAAATACAATCGTTCATGTTATTTCCGAGGATGGAAAATATAATCTCTACTCTGAAATACTCGATCCGCTCTCACTAGGTTTACCACGAGTTTCTATGAATGAGATGATAGTAAAAAATAAAATGGATGCTATTAATGAAAGTTTGCGTGTTGTCTATGGATTATACAACAATAAACCAAAAGAAAATATCGTTCTTCTAAATAGTGCTGCTGTACTTGTAGCAGGAAATAGGGTAGAATCATTTAAGGAAGGCTTAGAAGTTGCTCGTGAATCGATTGTGGAAGGCCGACCACAGAAATTATTAAAAAACTTAATCAAAAGTATTGGAGATCTTGGTAGATTAGAATCCGCTGAAAAGACGATGTTGAATTACTGATTGATCCACATCGCACCTAAATTATCCAGAAATGTCTGACACCTTGGGCGGTTTGTATTTCTTACACAATAAATATAATTCACTACTCTGTTTTCTGCTTGCATCAGGCTTCGTGAGAATTACTTCAGAAAAGATTTTTCTAGTATCAGCCACAAATTCAGATGTAGATTCGCCCTGAAATATTTTATATAAAGCATTTCCGTCATGCCTAAGTATATTCTTAGTTATCTCTACTGCTTTTCTAGTTAAATCGATTTGTCTTAGATGATCTATTTCCCATAAACCCGATACATTGGGAGCAAGATCGGACATTACTATGTCTGCTTTTCCTCCCAAAGATTTTAGGATCAAGGCTAATGTTTCTCTGTCATCTACATCGTTCTTAAGAGTAATGACATTAGGAATCGGTTCTATATCCTTTAGATCTATCCCAATAACTAATCCATTATCCCCAGCAATCTTTGAAGCAAACTGTAACCACCCACCGGGTGCTGCTCCTATATCTACTATTTTCATTCCCCTTTTTAATAAATGAAAGGATTTGTTTATCTGTGATAGCTTATAAACAGCACGACTTCTGTAGTTATTTTCTTTGGCTAATTTACGATATTGATCCCTTCTTGCGTCGGCAAGTTTCAAGATTTATTACTTCTTTTTATACACCAGAGATTTATAATAATTGTTTCTTACCTAAATATCAAGAAATGTTTTTTTGTGGGATGTATGCTAAAAATTTTGTGCAAGCCAGTACAAATTATATCCAAAACTTAATCAGAGATTATGCTGATTTTCCGAAACAAGGGATTTTGTTTAGGGATATCACTCCAGTATTTAGAGACGTTAAATCATTTAACATGCTTGGTGATTATTTTTATGAAAAATTTGGAAATCTAAAAATTGATTATATAGCGGGAATAGAGGCCAGAGGTTTTATTCTAGCTACACTGCTTGGATTGAGATTCAATAGAGGTGTTATCATGATACGCAAGGCGGGCAAACTACCTGGCAGTACCATAAAACAGGATTATAGCATAGAGTACGGTACAGCGGTCATGGAGATGCAGTCAGATTCGTTGAAAAAGGGTGATAATATCTTGATTGCTGACGATCTTCTTGCTACTGGTGGCACGGCCAAAGCTGCTGCTAAACTTATAGAAGAATTAGGGGGGTCAGTTTCTGGATTTGCCATGATAGTGGAACTGTCATCTCTTGGGGGAGGGGCATTATTGCAATCTAAGGGTTACTCTGTTTGTTCCATGGTGACTTACTAATGCTTTCTCAAGATGATTCAGTTCCTATTGCAGTCATCGGTGGTACTGGAATTTATGATACAAATCTGTTCAAAGAAGAAAAAACGCTCCAGCCTCAGACCCCATATGGTGAAACTTCAGATGTTATTTCAGTAGGCAGGTATGGAGATAAAAAAGTAGCTTTTCTTCCAAGACATGGTAAAGGACACAAAATTCCGCCTCACAGAATAAATTATCGTGCAAACATTTGGGCCTTAAGAGAATTAGGCGTAAAGAGAATAATTGCACCATCTGCAGTTGGTAGTCTAGATTATAGATTCAAACCCGGTGACATAGTGCTTCCCGACCAATATATTGATTTTACCAAAAGGCGTGAGTATACCTTTTATGATGGACCCCAAGTTTGTCATATTTCAATGGCTGATCCGTTATGCTCTGATCTGAGGAGTACTGCAAAAAAATGTCTAATCAACCTGAATATGAATTACCATGATAAAGGTACATATGTTTGCATAGAGGGTCCTCGTTTTTCTACCCGAGCAGAATCTAAAGTATTTAGAGAAGTTTTACACGCAGACGTCATCGGGATGACTCTGGTCCCTGAATGCATTCTTGCAAGGGAATCTGAAATTTGTTACCTATCTATAGCAACCATTACTGATTATGATGTTTGGGCCGATACACCCGTTTCAACTAAGGAAATAATTGAAACTTTGCATAAGAATGTTGAAAATACCAGGAACTTACTTCTAAATATAATCCCATCGGTTACAGAAGCAAGATTGGATTGTATTTGTGGAACAGCACTTAAAGATGCATTACTTTAGCTAGTTTTCTTTTTCTTTGCGTCTAATATTGAAATTTCCCCTTCAATGATTTTCCTTTGAACAATTTGTAGTATTATTTCAGGATCATAACCTAATTTCTTTATTTCATTGGCGCTCGATTTTGAGATTTTTACATTTACATTATGCCCTCCTATGCGTCCAAAAGCCAAAGCACTAAATACTACTCTATTATCTTGAACAAAAAAAAACCCTGATAGTTTGCTTGCAACGGAACCTTCGACTACATTCTTTATATTGATATCCAAGTTCAGATTGTAGTATTCTTCAGGATACTCATTTATCATACTAATTCAATTCTCTTGTAATCTCTATACTCTTATTTACATTCTCAGAAACTGAAAAACTCCACCAATCATTATCAATAATCTTGTAATTTGAAGTTTCAACTGTAACATTAGATTCATCATCTGTATCAATAAATTCATTTTTGCCTTCCTTAATTACACTTATTAATTTCCATCTGTCTTTTCCCTTTCTAAACCTGTTGACGGCTACGACCCATACCTCTTCATCCTTTATTTGGGGCATGCCAATTTTATCTGTAATATCGAGAATCCCTAATCTCTTTTCCTCACAAAAGAGTTTCTTTGTAATCAGACTTCTCCAAATATCAATGGCCCCTATATTCCTGCCATTCTCATTAATATTAATTACTCCAAAGTAGGTAACCTTATCCTTATTGTTAGAAGAAGTTGAAGATTGCATCTTAAATATAAAATAGATGATAATCCCATATTTAGGCATTACATTTTAGGTTGTTATACAGAGTTTTGATACTTTTCGATTATCACTGCCAACTGATCTATCTTTAAATTTTTTTTGAATTCGATATTTTTAGAAGCACATAACTTTCGATATCTATTAACTACCGCAAATCTGGGATGCAAAGCCCTAAACTCATTCCTATTTACTTCAATTACCATTCCCTTGGATTCTAATCTTTTCGCAATTTCGATTATCTCATCCTTTGATTTATTTGTAAAATTTTCTATTTCTTTTGAAGTACTTTTTTCTATCTTTACCAACGCTAGAAATACTTCAACCTCGGATTCTTCCATCAGAAGTTCGTTTTTCAAAAGTGACTTTATAACCTCCAATTGATTCAATTAGGATTTGATTGTGCCGATCGAAATAAAATTATATGTTTTTCATCAAGGGCACCTAGGTATTGCGAAATATACAAATATTCAAATATAATCTCATCCAATTTAATATATGCCTATTAAGAATGGGTCGGAGTACATTGAAAGTCTTAGAAATAGAAATTTACAGGTTTATCTCTTTGGAGAGTTAGTTAAGGAGCCAGTTGATCATCCAATGATACGACCATCAATAAATGCGGTTGCTGCAACTTATGATATAGCCGTAGAAGACCCCGAAATAGGTTCAGCAAAATCCTCATTGACAGGTATGCAAGTTAATCGATTTTTACATATTGCCGAAAAGTCCGAAGACTTGGTGAATCAGAACAAAATGCAGCGTAAGCTTGGGCAGCAAACAGGAACTTGCTTTCAAAGATGCGTAGGGATGGATGCATTAAACTCATTATATTCAACAACTTTTGAGATTGATAAGAAGTACCAAACTCCATATCACACTCGATTAATTGAATTCATTAAAAAGATTCAATATGAGAATTACGTAATTGGTGGCACAATGACTGATGTAAAAGGTGATCGAAGTTTGTCCCCTTCACAGCAAGAGGACCCAGACATGTTTGTTCATGTTGTAAAACGAGATGATAAGGGTGTGTATATAAAAGGGGCAAAAGCACATCAAACAGGATGCATTAATTCTCACTGGCTGATTGTTATGCCTACTATGAGACTTAGACCCGAAGACAAAGATTATGCAATCGTTGGAGCTATTCCCGTTGATGCTGAAGGTATTACTTACATCTATGGCAGACAGTCGTGTGATACCAGGAGTATGGAGGATGGCGATTTAGATGCCGGAAACTCCCAATTTTCTGGCCAGGAGGCCTTGGTAATATTTGACAATGTATTTATTCCAAACGAATTAATTTTTATGGAAGGGGAAGTAGAATTTGCTTCTATGCTTGTTGAAAGATTTACATGTTACCATAGAAGAAGCTATGTATGTAAGACTGGCTTAGGGGATGTATTGATAGGTGCATCTGCAGCGATTGCTGAATACAATGGAATTTCAAATGCCTCTCACATTAAAGATAAATTAATAGAGATGACACACCTAAATGAGACAATTTTTGCTGCAGGCATTGCTTCCTCTCATCAGGCATATAAAACCGAATCCGGCAATTTCATAAACGATGATATGCTTGCTAACGTATGCAAACATAATGTTACTCGTTTTCCCTACGAAATAGGGCGCCTAGCCCAAGATATTGCAGGTGGTCTCATGGTTACAATGCCTTCAGAAAAAGATTTCCGAGGAGCAGTAACTGGTCCATTGTTAGACAAGTATCTAAAAGGAAGAAAGGGCGTTTCTACCGAAGATAGGGTTCGCATCCTTCGTTTAATTGAAAACATGACATTGGGAAGAAATGCAGTTGGTTACTTGACCGAGTCTATGCACGGTGCTGGTTCTCCTCAAGCACAACGAATTCAAATTGCAAGACAAATGCAGTTAGAATTTAAGAAAAAGTTGGCACGAAAATTAGCCAAAGTACCGGAAGGGGAAAACACTACTAATGCTCCATTACTTGCTGAATCTTCAGATTACTTTGATAGGATATTTGGTTTGAAGGGATCTCAAAAGAACTAACAAAAGGGGTCTGCGTTGTGAACTAAGGCAATACTGGATTTTCTAATAATATGTTTTTTCTAAAACCTTCTTTTTTCTCTTCAATCCAAATAGTTTATCACAGAGTTTTATCGCTTCATTCCTTGGTTTTTTCCCTAACATAGATTGAATTAGCAAATAATTTTCTGGAATGACCATGCCTGTTTGATCATCTGAGTATGAAATTTTTAAGATATCTTCCTGAACTCTGATCAATTCACTATGAATATGAACCATGTTTGTATCTCCGTGCTCAAACTTCAACTCTATTGCCTTTTTTCTGATTTCTCCGGTCCCTTTTGCGTTATTTAATATAGCCACACCAAATTCATCCTGAAATATTTTCAATAATGCATCCTTAGAGGGAGGAGACTTGCTAAATCTGATCGTCATTTGGTGAAGATGCATCATACGCGAGGGCACTTTAAGTGCATCTACGTATAAATTAATGTTAGGAACTATATCTTTAAAATCATCTTGATGGTGTGGATCTTTATCCCATTCTATTGAATCTTTGACTTCTTTTTTATCTTCTAGATCTGCCCACCTTCGGATCAAATTAACATCAAACCTCTTGATGGAATCTTTATAATTTTCAATTAGAGGTTGAATTATCTTGCCCATCCCTGTCACATTGCAACTTCCCTGGATAACAAAGTCTTTGCCTTTTGTCTTATCATAGTTTATCCTTGAATTATGAATTATTTCTGCAACTGATTTTTTTCCATATCTATCCTCACCTCCCTGAAAGATCGCCTTCTTTCCAAACGGCCTATAGTATTTGACTTTATTTTTGTATCCATTTCCTTCTGATGATGCGTCTATGACCAGATCAGATTCAATAACTGCCTCCTCTATATTTCCAGCGATATCAAAATTATTTTTCTTAAATTCTTTGATATGTTTATTGGGAACAAAAACTCTGTAACCTCTATTAATCGCATCTTGAGTCTTTTCATCCGGCGAATATTTCGCAATCCCGACTAGCTTGGTCTCATTGTCTTTTGAAAGTACCGATGCTAAACGACTGCCGATTATCCCATAACCATTAATAAAAACTTTATACACTCTTGGTTTGTAAGTTTCATATTATTTAATATATTTTTAATGGTCAAGATACGAACTTTCAAAAAATGTGAAGATATTATATTCTCT
>QCWC01000048.1 GCA_013114705.1 Candidatus Nitrosocosmicus sp.
AATGGGTGATCATACTTTCCATAAAAATTTTTCAAATTTAGAAAGTTGTCTTAGTTGCGGATGTGTATCTAAATGTGTAGAATCAGATTATAATTTTTAATAGTAATAATATAAGTGTTCACAGAAGTCAAGACGCTATCTTCTGATTATATTCTAAAAACTGGTAATGACTAAATATTATGTTACCATTTAACTCATTCATTAATTAATCGCAATTCATGATTATTGAGTTAACCCCGTGTATAAATCAAGTTCATCATTAATATGAGACTATCCGAATCAAAGAAGAAGAAGGTGATGGCATAAACTAGGTAAATGTAACACCCTTCCATGATTTCATCTCCACACAAAAAAGACTTATTACATGAATATAGCCACAACATTCCTTCCTCTTGTATTTCCGAAATTACAAAGGAGGACATATCATCATCAATATCATCAAATGATAACCTAGAAAATACGTGTGTAAGAATACTACAATGATTTAGTATATAAATATGATAAAAAGGAGAAGGGCTCTGTTCAGTTAAGAAAAACCTATAGCTTGAAGACGTCTTATTTCATATGTGTTTACCAGAAATAAAACGCCTCCAGAATACGTCTATCGGGGTTTGTATTTGTATTTTTCATGGCTATCTCTTATGAGAACATCTGAAAGATTATCATACTGTATCAAACGAAATCATGTCACTATCTGGAACTGGATTCAAAAGTACCAACCTAAGATTATCAAGACAAAACAAAGACGAATATGTGAATTCATTGTAGATGAAACATTGCTTAAGGTACATTGCTTAAGGTAGGTTCAGAATACACATGGTTATGGGTTGCAATAGATGCAAAAAGTAAGGAAATTCTCGCACTATCTATCTCTAAAGAGAGAAACATGTTTGTTGCCGAACGGTTTCTGTTAAACATAATCAGAGACTATGGAAAGCATCCAGTTTCAACAGACGGTGGTGGTACTTGGTACCCCATGGCTTGTCAATTCCTTAAATTAGAACACCATCTCCATTCCTCCTATGAAAAAAGTTTGATTGAAAGAACAATACAATACATAAAGGATAGGACAGAGAATTTTGATGATTACTTTCCCTGCAGAATAAAGAACTGCAACCTAAAACATGTAAAAAACTGGTTGAACCTTTGTCGACTATCATAATAAGGAATTAAAACCTGTTAACTGAACAGAGCCGTCTAGACTGTTTGAATAGGAAGGCGACAGCATCGTACTGTTTAAAAGGCTTTGAATCATTGATTAATGGACTTGAGAACCAATTTCGCGGTAGGTCAAGCGAGACTAATTTCTTTGTCGCATAAGGACCGATACCAGTTGCCAGGGTTTAATCATAAACGAAGCAAATTGTATTTTGAAATTTGTTAGATGTTCTCAAGTTCCTTGGAACAGTCGTCACATACAGTTTCGTCTTCTTTTGAAGTGAATAATTTGCCACATGACGCACATTTTATTGTGTGATTTTCATACATACTATATTGGCATATAGATAACAAATTAATAAAACCAAGATCTAAAATCTGCACATCTTTCTATTTGCATACATGAACAAATATTAATCATAATCCTCATTTAGTAAAACTGTGTATAATTCGTTACTAACAATATCGATTATTCATTCATTTTTTGATCACTTGATAACTGTTTGGTGGTATCTACTACCGAGTCTTTAAACTCTAGAGCTTTTTCTTTTGCCTCATCTAGCACTCCATCAGTCTTGTCGTCAACATTTTTATCACTAGCTTGCTTTTTCTGAACTTCATAATAACAATAGTCTATGTTGTTTGCCATCACTGTAATTGGATAATTGTCATAGGTAGTTTCTTCTTTCCTACCTTTTTTTACTATTATTTTTTGGATTTGTGATTTATCCTCATCAAGATATTCTTCTTTAATTTTTATCAACGAGCAGATATGTGCATCATACTAAAAATATGTAATAAATTTTTGATCCAATCTTAAAGTTTACTCATTCTCGATTTACGTGATAATTCTCTTTTAGACCCATTACCTGACCATCTAATTTCTGAACTATATCTATTCAATTAGATTTATGTTTGAATGTAATTAGTAATATAGCCATGAGCTCGGAATAAAGTTTATTATTACCATCTCTAGTACTAAATTATCTATTCTATTTACGGCATATTGTATTTAATCCTTTATGAGTTCTAATATTAATTGGAACGATGTTATAAAGAAAGAAGCTAGAGGAATTAATGATGCTAATTTTGGTGAGGTACAAGAAGTAACGAATGGTTTCGTCATAACTCAAAGGATTGATTGATTTAGAAACATTCGGCATCCCAAAAGAAAGGGCAGAAAGTTATGATAAAAGTGTATCGAGATTTAACGTTTCTGAAGATGAGGCTTTCAGTAAATATCGAGGAGAAGAAGAAGCAGGAAGAGAAGAAAATGCTTCATCTATAGACAATATGGATGCTCAATTGCTATCCAACCAAGAAAGTGAAACTGAGAAATCAACCACCACAGTCCCTCTAATGGAGTAAAGAATAGAAGTTTCAAAAAGAATTGAGGAAGACACTACCACCATAGTAAAAAAACCAATAACTGAAACAAAAACAATAGAGGTACCAGTAATCCATGAAGAGATATCCATCAAAAGAAGAAAACCTGTGGGGAACATACTTATACAGAACAAAAACCAATCACATTCACAGAAGAGATAGAAATACCAGTCAAAAGAGAAGAAATTGAGGCTAACAAAAGGCCATATATTAAGGAGGAAGTTGGTAAAAAAGAAACCCGTAACTGAAACAAAAGAAATTACAGAGGAAGTAGTAACTGAAAAAGTTGATGTATCGGATGGCCAGAGATGAAAAACAATAATAATAGTTACCTCTTTTCTGAACTTTTAGATATGCCCACTACTTTCTAATCTTCGAGATTCTTTTGCCTAAATGCACTATTTACTTTACTATTTAAATTTTTTTATAAGAATTATGACAACCTATTTCAAAAAGTAATAGTTTCAAGGTGTTACGATTGAAGTAGATAGAATACGACTTTATCTTAAAGAATATTATATCGCATAATAGAATGATAAGCCTATACTAATTTAAAAAAAATTATATTTTATTACCGTCCAAATGGCGTCGGCAATTCAGCTCCACCATAAGTTCCAGCAGCATTTGGATCTACGTCATCCTTGGGCTCCTCAGTAATAATAAATTCAGTGTATGTATATGGGTTAACCATATGTTCTGAAGTCGTGAGACTTCCAGCTTCAATTGCTCCCAGACTTAACTTATAGTTAGAGCCATCAGCATCAACCAACCATGCTTCAAATACTTTATCTGGTTTAGGTATTGCAGTCATATTTATAGACAAATCTGCAGTCCTGTTTTGTACATCAACTGAAACTGTTCCTATTTTTTCAGTCCCAAAGCCAGGACCAGGGTCTAATGCCTTGTTAATATCCATTACCAGAGGTTCAGCGTTTACCGAGTTAAAACTAACAGTCACCGAAAGAATGGCGGTAATTACTATCCCAAACATAGAGAATTTTAATTTTGACATTAAAACAATAGTTATTGCAAAGTATAAATATATGATATAATGCATCAGCCTTTTACGTTTAAATTCACTATAATAATGGATATATAGTGTTTTTCGGATTTTGATGCTATTTTCTTCAGCGTCTGATTATATTGGTGACGCCAAAAAAACCCAGCCCATTACCTTCCTCTAAATACTGAATGGAAATCACAGAACCGGATAAATTATTGATGTCTTTTAAAGAAGGTATTTTTGACTCTAATGTATTTCTCTTAATATAATTTGTTAGCTCTTGATTTAGGGATGTTATAAAAACCAATTTCCGTGTTTAATTACCAAGATGTTAGCTTTAACTTTTGACTCTTTTTATACAACTATTTTAACTATGATACACTTTTCTTACTGTATAAAATAGAGTGGTTTCAGATTTTAAAATCTTGATGGTTTGTACTGAATTTCCTCCCATGCAAGGTGGGGTTGGGCGTTATACGCATAATTTGGTCAAATCCCTGCGATCCAATAGTGTAGATGTCGCAGTCGTATCTAGTTCTCAGGGTTCTGGAGACTATAATGGTATTTCCCCACATAAGATAAACAATTCTGGAGTACTATTGAATTTAGTGAAAGAAATAGAACCAGATATAGTTCATGTACAACACGAGTTTGGACTTTACGGTTTTTTCTTAGATTCTCTACGACCTTCTAAAACATCAACCGGTCTTGACGAATTCTATAATAAATGTCAGAGACCAATAGTAACTACTTTTCACACATCCATGTACTTTAAACAATGGATGAGGTTGAGAAATATAAAAGAGAAAGATAACGATAAGGACCTTCTAAGGATCATTACCCTTTACAAATATTGGCGACATTTTATTAATTATTCATCTATGCATAGAATCAACAAAGATCTAATGTCAAAGAGTGCATATGGAATAGTTCTCTCAGATTATATGAGAGATCTAATACCAGGAACAGATATAGTCTATCATGGGTCAATGCCATATTTTAAAACCAATATAGAACAGATCGAGGCAAGAAAATTGATGCATCTTCCAGAGAAAGGAAAACTTGCCTTAGCTCAAGGATTCATTACCAATACTAAAGGATGGGATATCATAAGAAAAATAAAAATGCCCAGGGGTTGGAGGTTGGTAGTAAATTATTCAAAGAATTTTTATAACACTGAAGAAATCAATTTTGAATTTTATGATGATAAGATAATCAATTTAGATAAAAAATATCTTTCAGAAGAAGAGCTTTCATTATTGTTTTTTTCTTGTGATGCAGTATTTTTACCCTATAGGGTATGTTCAGGTTCTGGAGTAATGTTTGACGGACTGGGACACGGAAAACCATTTGTAGCCTCAAACCTAGGATTCTTCAAAGAGTTTGCATCAAAGAGACTGGGTATAGTGACAAAACGAGACCCTAGGATGTTTGAAAAGGCATTTGAGCAAATCGACAAGAACTATAAATATTTTGAATCAAGTGTTAAAGAGTTTCGAAAAAACTTGAGTTGGGATAATATAGCAAAACAACATGTGGCCATTTACAATGGCATAATGACAGACAGATCGTCAGAATCACTTTCATCAGAGGTAATTCGTAAAACTAAAAGCTTAGCATAAAGATGGATGCGCTTATGAAATTTCATTTCCATTTTATTAATTTATTGTAGAAACATGGTTTACAGCAAGCATTTTACAAAGAAAAAATAGGTACGCACCATTTACTACAGTCGATTCCTCTATCGGATTTTGTTTAGGGTACATAGAGCAAGAGAACCTTCTACAAGTTTAATAAAATCTAAAGAATTCACGAATGGTCAGGATCGGATTGAATCAATGACAAGAATATCGTCACTCTGAAGTTGCTCCCACATATAGAATTTATCGAGTTGGATATCATAACGAAGACATTATGATTGTTACTGTACATGGGTTAGATATTACCTATCTTCCTCTATCAACATATGAATTGAAAAGAAATTGGGAAGGATCGTTAATAACTGGTAATACATTCGATCAAAATACTATATTGTACACAATTCTCGTAATAGTACAAATATAGTTTGAATTGTGTTTTTGAACCTTTAGATACTTTTTATCTATTTCTTGATCGCCTTGGACTCTAATCTCTATGCAGACATAATTACTTTAGAATAGCAAGTATGTTGTTCACTAGCTTTGTGTATTTTTCTATGCTGTTTTAGATACTTCTGAAGGCTCGATTACTGATTGAACCGACTTTTGTTCGTCATAACTCTCAATAAATGATTGGGAATTGTTATTATCTTGATTCATGGACCTATCATTATTCTTGCCAGGATTGATATCTTCGACTATGGCAGATTCTCTTTCAATTTTATCTTTGTGAGACATACGGATTTCAATTATTCAACATCTTATAAAAGACTAGTAAATTATGACCATTCAAATCAATGAATGCTTTTAGGATTGATACAAAGAATACAATCTATAACATATGAAGAATCCATAATCAACTTTTACTTTTTTTTCAAGACTAGTATAGATTCTTAGAAAAGCCTGAATAGGCAGATTTCAGCACCGTTGTGTTCTTTTCGAATGTCCGATTTACTACCGTATTTATAATTTATTTATATTACTCTAATACCCTATCTATCAACAATTCGAATCCTAGGAACGACGCTATTGAACAAGTTCATTTACCCGTTTCTAGGATTGTTTTGCTTCTTTCATTTTATATTCTTAGATCATAGTATTCCCCAGAGCTGACACAGAAAAATATATGCCAATAGTATTAAAACAGGAAAAATAGAAGTTTAAAGCTTTGAATACTTTAAAATATTTCATGCCACTTTATGGAAATAATTTAGGATTGGATATTAAGCGTCTAAGTAAACATACTAAGTAAACATACTAATTTCGACGAATACATTATTCAACATAATAAAAAAAAATTCAAAATTTATAAAATACATTCTAATGATAGTTTAAAAAATAGGGATTTATTCTGAATCTCCATCGCTATCATCTGGTGAAGTTGGGACAGCTGCTGGAGCTGGAACAATTACCACTTGTTTTCCACTGGCATTGATCAACGCATTTTGAATCTGGACTAGACTATCTTGTGCGACATCAGTATTATCTTCGTTTAATGCTAGAATGGCAGTATTGGTATAGTTAAGTAATTTTTCATTCATTTTAGGGTCTTGTTGCTTTGATTGATTGGATTGTTGTTGAGTTTGATTTGCTTGTTGTAACTGTTGTTCGGCTTGTTCTTTTTGTTGCTGTGCCTGTTGTATTTGTTGATTAGCTTGATCTAATTGCTGTTGAGCTTGCTGTTGAGTAGTATTCAGACCACTAGTCTGATTGGTTTGATTCGTCTGGTTAGTCTGTCCTATTATTTGTCCGTAGATATTAGAGCTCCCAGTATTTAGTAATAGTACCAAGGTAATGGTTAGTATCACCGGGATACTGACATTAACTAAAGTCTTCATTGATATATATTTACAAACATTGTTTTTATAGTAGTAAATATGTTAATACCCATTAAGTCTGACATTGTGATCAATTCGTGCTATGTATTTAAGGAATATTGTCCACACACTAGTCATGAAAACGCATTCGTATTCTTAATATCTTTCGCAGTTTTGTTTTCATTTGCTAGCATAGGATCGGCAATTGCTCAAAATCAAAGTCAAAACCAATCATCCTCATCTCTGCCAGAAAATCAAACAATGGCTACTTTGACAGATAGCCCTCAAACTATTATAGCAAATCAAACAGCAGTACCAGTAGAACAGACAACTGTAACCGTTAATCAAACTACCTAACCGATAGAGAATCAGTCTCAGATTCAATCCTTGGAGAAACAGACAATAACTCCAGAAACTGGAAATCTGTCCAATATAGAAAATAAAACTATGGTGCAAGCAACAGGACCAGCCGTTACAACTATTGCAAATAAAACTACTGTACCTTTTAATCAAACAACTATAGGAACCGATAATACTACAAGCTGACTGACTTATCTTTATTTTTTATTTCCAGTTACATGGATTACTATAAAAAGGATTTAAATAAAACTATTGGATTACTGTTTTTCTTTGAAATGCGACATCCCTTTAAGGGTAACTATTTGGGAATCCAGATAAGATAACCGAGAGATTATTTCTTTTACCTCCTCCTCAACATCTTGTTTAAATCTAAAAAACTTTAATTCCATACCGATCTCTGATTTCTTGGTATCTAATAATAATCGGTCATGTCTGCTTAAAGGCATATTGGAGGCTTTGTCATATAAGTACAGCCTCTGTCTAAATAATTGATATGTTTCATCTATACTTATGTTTTTTTCATATATCTTGGCTGCCAATTCCATATCTTTGAATATATTTCATTTGCCAATGATTGGCTAGCAAGTTCATAATTAGATAAGGGCATTATTAGTAGTAGTTATAATGTACCTACAAACCTTATAAGCAGTATAAAAACTTCTAAATTTGCTTAAAGTTCAGAATCAAATTTGAACTATTCAATAATAACCCATAATTAATTAGTTGTACGCAAGTATAAAAAGAAAATACTTCTATTTCACTAGGAACCATTTTCTATTTTTTCATGCCTCTCTTTTGATATTCTCCTTGTGCTTCTGGTGTGTTAGTTCGAGTTTGACCTTCGCTTGTAATGGTCTGGTCATGAGGATCTCTTTTAACAGCTGTTGGACCTTCTACCCCTAACCTAGCTGGAGTCATTAGTTCTTTATCCGAATACTCTTAATGGATCACTTTTTCTATCCTTATTGGTGCCTGTCACACCTTCCTCATACTACTTATCATTCAAACTCGTTGACGCTGTTGTTGTAAAGTCTAAGTATCATTTGTTTTCTCTACAATATACTTTGGATTATCAACCACGGTGTCCTTTACATCTTTATCTTTATCTTTTAGCTTGTCAATAATTTCTCCCCATTTGAATTCGTGGTAATATAGTTAACATATTACAAAAGATCAGAATTGATGAGCGGTATTCAAACACATTCCTACACGAAATCCTTAAATAAATGAGTATTGATTGTTTTTTTTCAATCATGATGGTTATATGCAAAAAATGCGGGTATGAACATTCCTCATCCGTTAACATGGATAAACAATCATCTGAAAAAAACAAGTGTAACTACCTATTTGGAAACCTGTCCAAGATATGATGCATCTTCTAATTATCATGTGGAAGATCTTTTCTTTCGATAATATTTCGTCTTAAAAACTTCTCTAACTTTCAACAATTCTGTGGGATTAAGTTCCCTATGGTATGCGGGTTCGGTGGAAATCGTGTGAATATCCACAGGTGTTCGATTATTGATCCTTGGAATTAATTTCTGTATAGTTTCAGCGTCGATTGCCCTAATACGGCTTTAATTAATTTTATTCGTTATCCTATTCAAGTTCGGACATGTAGGACGGAGTGCTGATAACGGTCTCTCGGATAAACCCGATCCTAATTATGTCTCGTGCTTATCGTAATTGGAAGTTCCTCCCATTGATATGTACAAACATTACTGTGGATCTCTTGACAAAGACTTGTGACGATTACAGTATAATTTCCAGGTTCTACCTCATTTGGAATTGATAGAATAGCAGAAAAATTTCCATTTGAGTCACTTGTAACATTCTCTGAAGTTAATTTTTCTCGGTCATTCTCAAGAAATACTTGTATCAACACATCAGAGGCAGGTTCATTGTTATACTCTACCCAACCATTCACATCTATCGGTTCATTAGAATAAAATTCATCCTTATCCAAATATGGTATAGGTTTAGATATATGCGTAGCAAAAGCATCAAGAGAATCTGAAACCATAAAGACCAAGGATGTTGTCAATATCATTAAAAGTCGAAAAGTTCCTTCCACTCGTTTGTTCATTAACTAATCTTTGATTATGTATTTACATCTAAATCTATCACTAATCAGATGATCTTAGATTCTGTTGTTTGCAGTATTGGTGTTGCTAAAACCAATAAAGAACACATCGTTATTTTTATCAATGAATCTAAAAAAGTGAGATATAAAATATTAATACGTTACTATATGTTGATATCTATATTGGTTATTTAAAGTGTGGATTGACTAATTATAAAGATTATAGGACGCAAAAATTGTGAAATGCATAATTATCCTATCTATACTTTTAATCATTATCTAAATTTGAATTAATCAAGACTATCGTAACAACTTGTCTGAAAAGCTATTACACAATATACATTTGTTGGTGACGGAATACAAACCACCAATCGTGATAAATATGGATTGCGTAGAATTTAGTTGGTAATTTTTAATGTAATTATCTAGGAATTTTTCTTAAGTAATGGATTAAGAATCTACAGCTAAGTTATAAAGGTTAAAGCACATTTATCAACAATGAGCTTAAGATGTCCAAATTGTACGAATGAGATGATGTTAAGTAATAAAAACGGTGTCGAAATAGATCATTGTCCTAAATGTCGCGGAGTTTGGCTTGATAGGGGTGAACTGGAAAAAATTACAAGTATGCAAAATAGATATGATGATGATCACTATCAAAAATACCATTCCGGTCGAGATTATGATGATGATGATTACTACCATAAGAGAAAACACAAAAAAGGAGGCTTTTTAGGCGATTTATTTGACTTTGGCTGATTGTCAATAAAAAATCATTCAAATTTTTATTGCCAATCAAAAATTAAGAAATCCAAATAATAGTCCTAATATTCTATCAATAATAGAGCCTGAAGGTGGACTTTCCATATTACTTGGACCGTTTTCGGTAGCAACATTCTGGCTATTTGAAGTTTGACTATTTTCGTTTGGAAGTTGAGTTTGATTGGCTGTTTGTTGCTGCTGTTGATTACAGAACGTATCAATATTAATAATATTTAATCCACTAATGGTAGAGCATAATTGATTTAATGCTTGATTTGAACCAATTGTATCTAAATTATTACATATAAATAGCGCCTCATTTAGTCCCACTAGTCCAGATATTAAACCATTATCCTGAACCAGTTGGCATATTGAATTGACCAAGGAACCCGCATTTGGTGGTTGTTGTTGTTGTTGTTGAGCAAACACATTGAACGCTCCATTCGAAATAAAAGCAAATTGTAGTAAAACCATAGATAAAGCAATAACCGGATATTTTTGCTGTAAAAGTTCGTGACTATTCTTTATTTCTTTTTTTATTGACATCTTGATTACTAGTACTGTACTTTTTCCATAATAAAATACTAATTAATGGATATTGGTCGATTTACGATTACCTATACCACATCTCTTAGTTTTAACTTTATAGAATAGACTTCGTCGTGTCTGATGACTTAATCTCACAATATAGAATATAACGCAAATATAACAGAAGGGTTTGATAAAGAGGATAGATTGGATAACGGATAATTGTTTTTCATATAGAATCTTTTTACTGGAATTCTAATAATAATTAAAGATAAAGCCAAATGAATTAGCTATTATCACAGTTGTCAATGTTATTAGTCAGCAAATTCGATCTCATTTTGTTAGCTTTCACTATACCTGCTAAGTTAAATCAGAATAGGTTGTAAAAGACGATTGATTGGCTTGTATAATATAACTTCCAGCAGCTCCGATCATTACATAATTACTCCTGCAGTCCAATATTATGAAAATTGTTCGTGCACCCATTAACTGTTTCTAAACAAACTATTGTTATTGCAGTCCAAGAGTCGGAAGCAGACAATAATAACACACCATAACATTAAGGGTGAAATATAGTTGTAGGATACAACTGTCGATTTGTTTAGGTCTGAAATGCGATAGCTAAATGAAATGGATTGAAGTAGTTACGATGAAACAAGTATTTGGACAGAATTGGTAATAGATAAGAATGGGCCAAATTAAATTCTTCGTGATAGAAGATTTCTTAGATAAATGAATCACTTGTGCCCTATAACCATCACCCAATACTCTGTTCCTTTTTAATATTCTTACTTCGTAGCATAGAAAGAATTACTACCACTGCAAGAATTCCAAAAATGATAGAAATTGAGACAGGCAATGGGATTTTGAAGTAGTCTGAAATAATTATTTTTATGCCTACAAACGCCAATATTGCTGCCAAGCCTGGTTTAAGATAATAGAATTTGTCCATCATTCCAGCCAATAGAAAATATAAACTTCTCAAACCAAGTATTGCAAATAGATTAGAAGTTATTACAATAAAGGTATCTGTGGTAATTGCTAATATAGCTGGTATGGAATCTAATGCAAATACTAAATCAGTTGCTTCAATTATTATCAAAGCTACTAGCATTGGAGTAGCAAAAGTAGTAATCTTGTCAAGATTAGTTTTTTTTATTAGAAATTTATTTTCATGTAGGTCTGTTGTAATAGGTAAGAATTTCTTTAGAATTCGTACTGCAATATTCTTTTCTATTTCTATTTTTTTCTCCTTCTTTTCAACAAGCATTCTAATGGCTGTAAAAAGTAGCAGACCCCCAAACACATATACCATCCAATGAAATGTTTCGAGTAAGGATATACCGGCTAAAATTAAAACAATGCGCATTCCGATAGCACTTATGATGCCAACCATCAATACTCTGTGTTGATAGGCATAGGGAATTCCCAGAGAAGAAAATACAATCAGAAATACAAACATGTTATCCATACTAAGAGATTTTTCAATTGCATAACCAGTAAGAAACAATAGAGCGTTTTCATAGCCTTGCATAAAGTAAATTATTCCTGCAAAAACTATCGCAAGTGAAATCCATACAATTGTCCAGTGTAATGCATGTTTAAAGGTGTTTGATTTATGGGACTCATCTTGATAATCATCTTTCGTCTTAGGGATATCTTTTGTGGTAATATCTTGGGATACCTGATCAGACACACGTGCTTCTAAATTTGTGAGGTTTGAATCAACGTCTTTATACTCGTTTACTTTTTTCTGTTCTTCTTTATTTTCTTTATGCATAATTTCTGATTGTTTAGTTCTAAATCTAATCATCGACGTAATTTTAGTTAAAAGACCCAAGTCCAATGCCAAAGCGATTCCTACAAAAAGACTGAAAAGAATCCATAATGTATAATCAAACAAAGGGATTGGAAGTACCATATGTAGATAATTATAATTTGTAGGACGTATAAATCAAGCTATGTTTATCGGATTAAACTATATATTGGAAGAAGTAAGAAGATGATTTCTTAAACACCTTTGAAAAATATGCAAAAGAAGGTGTAGATTGCACAACAATCCACTCAGAAATAACACTAGAAATAGTAAAAAGGATAATGAATTTCAAAAGACATGAGGGAATAGTTTCAAAGGATGGTACGATTACTGCAGCATGGATGCTAAAGTACAATAAAGAAAATCCAATTTACGAACATTTTGATTATCTTTGTGAAATAGCCAAAAAATATGATGTTACTTTTAGTCTTGGCGATGCATTAAGACCTGGCTCAATACTCGAT
>QCWC01000323.1 GCA_013114705.1 Candidatus Nitrosocosmicus sp.
AAATCTCTCTATAACTCGTATCATGATTAGCAACAATCAATCACTTTTCGTATATAATACTATTTCACACTTTTTCAAATAATTGTAAATACTACCAATAGACATGCAATTCATTTAAATAGATCTGCTCTCTAGCTAATGATGTGAATCCTATTCGTATTATCACAATGACCATGCTATCGATTTTTGTATTGTTATTTATGAATAGTCTATTAACTGATGCAATAATATACGCTACTTTAGATCCTCTTGGCGACAATGACGGGGATGGCTTATTGAATATATGGGAATCTGAAGGGTATGACTACAACAATGACGGCATCCATGACCTTTATTTAGGAACGAATCCCGAGCACAAAGATATTTTTGTAGAAGTGGATTACATGGAAAATCATAGACCTTATTCTGCGGCTCTAGAAGTAGTGGAAAGAGCTTTTAGTAACGCTCCAATTTCAAATCCAGATGGGTATAACGGCATCGATTTACATGTGATTGTAGATGAACAAATTCCTGAGATTCTGGGAATACCAAAGGCTGATCTAATTTCAATAAAGAATAATCATTTGGGTTCTCCTTACGAAAGGTCGTCTCCGGAACATGAAAATATTATCGGAGCCAAACAAAAAATATTTCATTACGCTTTGTTTGCTCACACTCTCAATGAAAGACCAATAGCATCGGGTTGGACACCTACAACACCAGGCATGGAATTCGTAGTTACATTAGGCAATCCGGGCTGGGGGGAAGACTGGGACTCCGGTCATACTGTCGGATCAGTTGATCAACAAGCAGGAACATTCA
Source organism: Candidatus Nitrosocosmicus sp. (assembly GCA_013114705.1). Taxonomy (GTDB): domain Archaea; phylum Thermoproteota; class Nitrososphaeria; order Nitrososphaerales; family Nitrososphaeraceae; genus Nitrosocosmicus. The sequence goes on from QCWC01000323.1 coordinate 802, forward strand.
TGCATGAACTTGGACATAATCTAGGTTTACGTCATGGAGGAAGTGATGGCATTCCCAATAAAGTTAATTATCTAAGTGTAATGAATTACAATTTTCAATTTGCTGACAATGTCCCAGATAGACCATATGATTATTCGAGATTGCCGCAAAAACCAGTGAACGAAAACAGCTTGTTTGAACCTTTTGGCATTGGTATGACCTCTCCACCTGGCCTTGTCACATATATCAATTGTCCTATAGCTCATGAAGCGAAGACTTTTGATTATATGACCGGTGTCGCTGTTGACTTTAACGGAGATGGAGATGTGATTGATGGTGAGACACCCGGACTAGTAGCCCCGCCATTATCAATTGACCTCAATTGCGATGGGGATCAAAGCCTCCTGCTTGGGCAAAACGACTGGGTAAAATTAAAATATATTCTTGATAGCCCATCGATGATTGTTATGTCACCATCCTCTAATGTCAGTACTAGGTCTATTCCAGAAGTGGATTTACCTCACAATATTACTATTAATGATCCATCAGAAGAAAGAAGTATTGTAGATGTTAAAAGGGATAGAATAGCAAAGTTAGTAGGCATTATTAATGGAATTAGCAACCTTCCCAGTATACAACAAGATTCTAACTTAACAAATGATATTAATGTAAATAGAACTTTGTTAAACTATGGAGAATTAATTAGTTTAAATAATACTTTAGTACCGTTGTTAAACTCTAGCTCCATTTCTGATTTAGAATCCACTATTGGTAATTTGACATCCTTAAAGTCCAAACTCCAGTCTTCATTACTTGGATCACCGAATGCTGACCGCCAGCTTGTTTCTAATGCGATAATAAGGATAGACAGTCTAATTGAGGGTTTAGAACTCCAAAGATAATATTAAAATTTTTTATGTTTTGTTACAGCATTAATATGGATTTGACCTTGAAAATTCTCATAATGGGGGTGAAAAAACTGAAGCATAGCAATATTTTTAACAATAAAATTCATTCATTTGATAAGACAATAAATATATTAATAATTACATCATGCCATGCGTTTCTCAGCAGAGGGTCAAACCGATTAATAATCACTGTCCTATGAGACAATCCTTGCAAATGATTATCATACAATCGAATACAGGTTTGAGGATATTGGCTATGATGAAATACCATGTGACTATTTGAACTTACAGTTGAACAAAATCTATCAATGTTTGTTTTTTTTGATTTCCTCTAAATTGCAAATTAATGGACTGGGCGGGATTTGAACCCGCGATCTCTCGATTGCGAATCGAACGTTCGTACCAGGCTGAACCACCAGCCCTAAAATACCTTTTATGGGTTACCAGTGGTTAAGATATTTCCGCACCTATAACAATAAACCACATTCTCTCTTGCATTTGGGACATTCAACAGCTTTTTCTTGACTTTTTCTTTGACTCGGGTTACCATGAAGATTGGAAATTAGATTTAGAAGTGTCACAATTTCTTCATTTTGTAATCCTTCTATCCTGTCAATCTTATTTTTGATTAATTCCTTGATGTTATTTTCCTCTTTCTTACTTTGACTTTTTATCCTGGATTCTAGTAGCTGTGCTCCTAATGTTGAAATTAACATCCCCAATATTGCTATGCCTACAATCATGACAACCGTAGCAATCACTCGTCCTTCAAATGTAACAGGGTAAACATCCCCGTAGCCTACAGTTGTCACTGTTACAACCGCCCACCAAAAAGCATCACCTAAATTGGTTATGGTTGCTTCAGGGGCATTTCTCTCCACAACATATACGCCCAAAGCTCCAGCAGTTACCGTTGCTATTGATAAAAATATTATAAAGACAAGTCTATTCTTGATTTCATCAAATACTATGATTATCCGAGATAGCGTATGAATTACTCTAAATATATGAATGAATCTAAGACCTTTTAAACCCGCTCCAAATATGGTCTCTCCATTCAATAAAAATATAGCGTAAACTGGAATAAGTGCGGGAATTTCATAAACATGTTTTAGCACGTATTTTAACGGCTTGTTTGATTCTCTTGCTCTCAAAAACAAGTCAACTGTCAATATTAGTGAAACTATAATATCGAACAAAAATATTGCAACAAGTGCTTCGCCAAGTGGGTTATAAAAATACTGTATTAGAACCAAAAGTATTGAAAAGGAAGTTACCGTGACAACGAATATTTCAAAACTGGCACTCCTTTTCACATGATTGAGAACCTATCAAATTAATTTAGCTTTAAGAAGCTTTGATATTTACAATTCCATTTATCAAATTTTATGTAAGTTTTTCCGGTCATGCCAAATTCTTTCCGCCTAATTTAATCATAAAGATAAAACTTCTAACTGATTCCATCAGGATTGGATCATCGATTCAATGTTGAGATTTCTCGTTTTTGTCTTGCCCACTCAGAGATCATAGGTGCGTATTGATTAAAATAATGATTGAACCTCTACATAATCAGATGGCTGATTCTATCACAATCGATTTTAAGGTCATTAAGGAATACTGGGATTCATACCTTCTAAGTGACGATACAAAGCTCAAAAGTAGAGTAGTGTTGA
>QCWC01000049.1 GCA_013114705.1 Candidatus Nitrosocosmicus sp.
ATTAAAGGAATATTCATTGTTGCCATCTAACACAGTAAATAACTTTATGGGAATGTTTACTAACCCGAATGATATACTGCCATTCCAAACACTTCTGGTCCCCAAAGTTTGTCTAAAATATTATGATGACCTGTCTATTTATAACGATACATAAATTATAATTTTACATTGAATTAGAATTTTTTTATATAAGATAATAAATAGAACTCGCAAGAAGGTGTTATTTTATCAAAAGTCAATATACTATCAAGTGATCTAATCTTTGTACAAATATACTCAATATCACACGTACTAATACTAAATTCAATTATGGGAATTCAGTAGAGTTATAGTGTTCAAGAGCATTACAGGCAGTAACATTATTGTACATACATTCGTTAATGAGATGATCCATGTAAGTATTTTGGTTCTGTGCAAAAATTTCTTGGGTTGCGATTGTTGCCGTGGCACTTATAGTTGTACTTGCGACTGAGATCATAATGACTAGAACAGTCAAATTGGTATTCATTTGATCGATTTTAATCCATTTAATGTATATAGGTTATGGTATGATTTAACCTCATAATTATTATTATAATATGAATAATTAATTATAGCCACGCAAAGGGCTTAATCAACTACTTTCTATCCATAGTAGATTCGAGAAAAGGAAGTTCACAAAAAATATTTTGGCAATTATCATTTGTAAAATTATTTTTTGATTTAATTAAATAATCCCAATATCTTAATTTGAAAGTAATTTTTTGTGAATAAAAAATTCAATTGTCAATATTATCCATCTTTGTAGCAGCTGCACTAGTTGGATCGATAGTAGCTATTAGCAGGATTGATAACCAAGCATTTGCAGGCGGTGACAACCACCATGGCAAGAAAAAGAAATCAAATGAATCAGAACAGAGTATAGGTCAAAATTCAACTATAGCTCAAGCATCAGCCTGTGACTCTTTGGGAGATACAACAGCATCCTGTAACAATGTTGCATTATCATTTAACTTAAATGATGGTAGCAACGCAGCAGGTCAACAATAGTCGCCTTATTTTTTCATGTGTGCGGAAGCTCTCATTCATTTATGCGATTATTAAAACAATTACAGTTAAGAAATGATTAGACTTAAGCATCACATAAGAATTTAAATCTAGCAGTTACTTTTAGTCTTAAATGCTAGCAAGCTAATTTCAGTTATTGGATGAATAATTGCTTTAAACATTTTGTCTCTTGCAGCAAATTTCTGTACAAGATCTACTTATCTTCTGTAGAAAAATATCCGATCCAACCTTTGAATAGTTAAGTTCTCATCAGAACTATGATCATTATTTAATCTATTCCTCAGAATAATTCCCTTTATTAAGAGATAATTAGTTGAAAGTCGGTTTTCAATTACTAGTAAAAAGGAAAAAAATAAAGTCACAAATCAAAACTGCATTTTACCATAATCCCAAGTAGAATAAAACTTTGGATTAATTTCAATAAGTACAACTTCTCCCTTCTTTGATTCTTCAGATATCATTTTTGCGATTGGGTGGTCCAATGTACCAAGATATTTCAAACTAATTTTGTCTACTAGCGGTCCAACAATTTTAAGATCATCTATTATGTTCGCAACACCTTTGCCTTTAACACCTCTGACTGGAGGATTTTCATCATCTATAGAAAAATAAATTGTCGACCTCTTTCGAATATTTTGGGTTTTCTTAGCTGATCTAGATGTGTTTATCCAAAGTTTTTCTTTATCTTTGTCGTAGTAAAACCAAACGGGTTGGATGTTTGGATCACCTTTTTCATCAACAGTAGCTAATTGCAGATTCAATTTACTTTCAAGAAATTTCTCCGCTTCTTCCCTGGTCATACCAGGTGTTTCGGAGGCAGCATTAATGATCTTCATATTAATTAATTGTTAGATATGTAGATAAAAGTTCTTTTCTTTTCTCTCCTTTGATCTATTATTAAAGAAAATTTTCTGTTTTAAATATATCAAGTGATGAATATGAGTATAAAAAGAAGAAGGTTTCTTATTTATTGATGTATTAGGTTCGACTTTGGTTTAACTTGCGGGATCTAATTGTTATTTTTCCTTGACCATGAATTTTGGTCGAATAAGATGTTATACCAATGTATGTTAAATTCAAATCAAAATGATATCATGTCACTATTATCAAAATCAATAAATATCCTGTTTGATTGTTCAAGATAAACATCACATGATCACAGATATCATAGGTTTGAATATAGGCTCATTTGAAATTATTCAAACTATAGCGTTAACATCCTTTGCTGGTTTCACATCTTTTCTTGGCATATATATGGCTAAAAGAATAAATTTTTCTCGCAGGGCAGTTTTAGCCCTGACCTCTTTTGGTGCAGGTATCTTAATAGCTGCAGCAATATTTGAAATGGTAGTAGAAGCGGAGAAGTTGGTTGGGTTACTAGTGACAATTATTGCATTTATCGCTGGTGCAATTTTGTTCTCTTTTCTTGATTGGTTAGCGGAGAAAAAAGGTGGTGGAGCGGGCATATTACTTGGCATGGGTATGGATTCTATACCTGAATCATTAGCAATAGGTGCCGCAGTAGGCTCTATGGGTTCAGCTGCAGCTCTTGCTTTTCTTATTGGAATTCAAAACGTGACTGAAGGTGTAGCCTCTTTTCATGAAATGAAGGAGAGTAATTCGCCTCTCAACAAAATAAAAAATATATTCATCGCAACTGCCATAATTTCAATTATTCCTGTTATTATGGGTCTTGTTGGATTATTTTTTATGAAAGGGATGGATACTTCGATTGGTATTATCCTCGCACTATCTGCAGGCGGGATTTTTTACATGCTTCATTTTGACATGATACCAAAAGCTCATAAGGAGAAGGAATGGTTGACAACGTTTGGAGCCATTATGGGTTTTATAATAGGATTTGGAGTATCAATTGGCGTAGGTTAATACAACTTAAAGATCTCGGATGACGGTTTTATCGACTACCTCTATTACCAGATTGATGTCGTGAGTGCTGGCAGGTGAAATTACAACCGACAGAGGAATACCTTTCTTTTCTGTCAAAATGTGTCTTTTTGTGCCTAGTTTGCTTCTATCAGTGGGATTGTTTCCTGTCTTGTCCCCCTAAAGGCGACTTTACGGATATAGAATCGATAGACTGCCAGGTCCAGTTGATACCAATTTTATCATCATAGTTTTTCAATAGTTTGATCCATGCATTCTTAAATACATCTAGTTTATTCCACTCTTGAAATCTCCTATGACAAACAGAACCAGAACCATATTCCTTGGGCAACATTTTCCATTGGCATCCTGTTCTAAGAACGTAAAGAATACCATCCAATACCTTTCTGTATGGTATAATCGGTCTACCCACAGTTTTTGGTGGCTTTTCTGTTGGCAGTATCTTCTTAAACTCGTCCCATAATTCATTGGGAATCCTTCTGATGGTGGGAAGAGTATGTATTGCTTTGTCTTCCTTAGTCTGGACACAGATCACGGTTTACCAAGACAGATAAGGAGCTATATTTCTATCGAATTTTGGGATAGGCTCTTAGATGATATACTAGATATATCTATGAAAGTAATACATATTCCTTCTTCCTTTTGTAATTCTAGTAGAGAATGATATCTATTTTAGCTATTGTACCGTTATACTGTTACCATTGAGTATTAAGATGAACGATTGATATTCAGATAAATTAGTATCTGCTAACTACTATTGATCTAGATGGTCGTTATTAGGACAGTAGTTATGGAGGAGTCTATGAATGTAGGGTTTGATAAAATGAAGATCTTGAAATTAACTGATCGTTCTGGACTAAAGTCAGATCATATAACAATATATCTTCATAACCTAGCAAACAAGATCATCAATATATAGTTGAACTTTTAATTACCACTAATAAATGAGAAGCATAATTGTATCAACTGTACTTCTTTTGTTTTTGATAACAAATTACAATGGGTTGGCAGTAGCAATCGCTCAAGAAGAAGATTTTACTATAAGCATCAATCCTGGCGCTACTAACAGTGCTAGTCAAAATCCAATAGCACCAGAAAATCTTACTATATCTAAAGATACAACTGTTACATGGGTGAATAAAGACTCTACTTATCATCAGATAGTATCCGGAAACCCAGATACAGGACCGTCGAATATTTTTTATGGAGATTACTTTGGCCCCAGTGAATCATATAACGTAACTTTTGATAATGCCGGTATTTATCAATATTACGATCCCAATTGGAGTCACATTAATGGACAAATAACAGTAGAGGATGTAGAAACTACAACAGAAACCGGGACTATTGAAAATACCTCAGATATGACTAGTAGTATCGATCAGGTATCAAATGAGACCAATGTAGCTAATGAAATCAAACCTAATGCCAGTATGATTGATAATATTGCCCCTATTTCATCATTACTTGGATCCATTGCATCTGGGGAAAATCATACTAACCAATCATCGGCTTCCGCACTATCTACGTTATCAACCGACCCAACTCTTGACAGCATTATTGATAAAGTCCGTCCATTTTTCAACCTTTTATCTGGTGAAAATAATAACCAATCATCGGCTTCCGCACTATCTACGTTATCAACCGACCCAACTCTTGACAGCATTATTGATAAAGTCCGTCCATTTTTCAACCTTTTATCTGGTGAAAATAGTTTAAATGGTACTCTTGATTCAATCATTTCTGCATCAAACCAGACGTTAGAAGAAAACCCGATCCCTGAAACAAATCTTAGTAGCATTGAACCTAAGTTATTATCTGGTGAAAATATCGATCCTGTCATGAATAACAGTTTTTCTTTGCAAAATAGTTCTACTACTATTTCTCTTGAGGAAGAAAAAGTAAAAGTCCAAAAAGACTTGGCCGATTCCTTAAGAAAGGCAATAAGCATTGGTATCGAAATTCCTGAAATCACTGGTTTTGATGACGATAATGCTACTGTTTACATAAAGGTTAATGTGATTAATCCCATAGATAGAATAGCAAACACATCTAACTTTCCAATACAGATCAATTATGATGATATAGAAGGTATACCTGGGGTTAGTATGATTTTTGCCAACGAAGCTGGCATGATTCAAAAGTTACCCGCAAGTGCATATAACATAGTGTCGGCTGCATCCCAAACAGGAGATCAGTCGCTAGATGCACTCTTGAATTCTTATTCATCTGCTTATTCTGAAGGATGTTCTGGTAGTATTTCTTTTATGGAAACAAAAGACTGTATTATTACCAAAGAATACTCAAATATGCCTATGAATAATACTACAGAGAAAACAAATTAATCGACTTATCAGAACTTTCCCATCTCCTCAATTTTTTACTGTCACATGAATCACAAATAATTCAATCAAATGCTAGAAAAAATCAACAAATTCTTTTGAAATCATTGAGGAAGTATAAATGGAATTGAATGAAATTATTACATTGTGTATCTTTCTTGTAGTTTATGCTATTATAACGGCTAGATCAAAATTAAAGAATATTCCATTTTGGTGGATAATGTCCATAGGAGCGATTCTTGTTTTAGGATTTGGAGTAATTTCAGTTGATTCGGCTATGAAGTCTGTTAATATTCAAGTCATAGGATTTCTATTCGGAATGTTCAGTATTACTTCTGCACTAGAAAAATCAGGAGTATTAAACTATGTAATTCAAAAGATATTGATCAGAATTAAAAAAGTCAAGTACATTCTAATGATTATCGTAATTTTATCAGGATTTCTGGCGGCATTTATTGTAAATGACACCGCAGCTATTATCATAATTCCTTTTGCAATATCAATTTCTAAACAATTAGGTATCAAACCTTCTGTGATTTTGATTTCAATCGCAATGGGAATAAACATTGGAAGTGTCATGACTCCCATAGGAAATCCACAAAACTTGCTTATTGCTAGTCAGAGCGGCATATCTATGCCATTCATTACATTCTTTGCAATACTTGGACCTCCTACAATCATAAATTTATTCCTAAGCGGACTAGTATTGTCTTTTTATTATAAGAAAAATATACATACAAAGTCTCTTTTACAAGAACATAATCCAGATAGTTGTGATGATTACAATAATTATGATTATAATAATAGGTTTGATGATGGAGATTCTAGAATCAAATCAAATTTGACTCGATTTTCATTTGCTAACAAGTTTGCCAAGATTTCTGTGATCGTATTCTTATCGACTATTGCAGTAATAATTATATCGGAGGTATTCAATATCCTATTTGAAGTAATTTATCTAGATATTGGTACAGTATCACTTTTGGGTGCCGCTTCATTATACATATTCTGTAAAGAAAGAATTCCGATTTTAAAAAGTGTGAATTATTCTGTTTTGATCTTTTTTATAAGTATGTTTATATTTACATCGGCTTTATGGACCTCAGGACTAATTCCTGATATTTTACGACTTTTTCCTCCAATTAATTCAGATAATACATATAATTTGGTTTATGATAATGCAATCATTTCTGCGGTCAGCATAATACTAAGTCAAATACTGAGTAATGTGCCTTTTGTAGCCACGTATAATCTATATATGATCCAGAATGGTTTTGATGGAGATGATGTATACGCATGGTTAATGCTAGCAGCAGCAAGTACCATTGCCGGCAACCTTACCATATTTGGAGCTGCAAGCAACATCATCATCATGCAAACTGCTGAGTCCAGAGGAGTCAAAGTGTTCACATTTTTAGAATTCTTAAAAATTGGATCTGTAATAACGGGATTAAATATTACGGTCTTTTATTTATTCTTGATATTTCATAGTTCCTATAACTTGTAAGCGAATTTTTATTTTTTTATTGAATTATTAATCGTGTCAACAAGACAGAGGATAACTTAAGAATCCCAATAGTAGAATTATCAAAATGAGCATAGAAAATTTTTTGTGATCATTTGAAAGAGAGAAATGCGACTACATATATTTCATAAATCAGATGTCGCTAACTTTCTTATGCTGCCACAACAACTCTTGCACAAACTACTTAAAATAGAGTTGATACACCTGTAAGATTATAAGTCCCATGATTTAGAATTAACAGGATGTCTGCCAATGAAGACATTCGAAACAATTTGACAAAATACGAGAAATTCAACGGTGGAGAAGCCGAGAAGGTAATGCTTTATCATGAACTTAAACTTGAAAATCTAAAAATAATTAGCGACAAGACCAATTATTTAGACATGGATACGGCTAAGATTCCAATAGTAGAATTTGTATGCGATAAGTGCAAGTCGCCTCTAGAAAACCAACATTATCCTTCCAAATCTGATCTTTTTTGTATAAATTGCAATTTATCATACCCTTAACATTTAATTTCTAGGATGTATCAACTCATAACCAGTCAGAAAATTATAGAATCTTATTATTGTCGTTGTTGTTAATGGGTTGATAGTTCCAAAATTGAATTTAAACGGGGTCATTACAGAATAGACCGATCTAAATCATGCATGTTTCATATTTGAATTTTATTTCAGTTACATATTCTCATTATCTCCACCAAGCTGTTCACGAAGTGCAGGGGCTACTTGCGTACTTATTAATTTCGTGGCCTGAATTAGTTTTTCATGTGGTAACGATCCTGGGTTCATCATAAATGTGAATCTAGAGATGCCCCCTAATGCTTTGCTGTGTCTAATGATCTTTTCAACTACATCATGAGGATCGCCTATGACTAAGGCACCGCTTGAACTATTCTGAATATCAAAACTTTCACGTGTCATCTTGGGCCATCCACGCTCTCTTCCAATCTCTGTCATAGTATGAGCATAGCCTGGGAAAAAATCATTAATGGCCTCTTGAGTTTTATCTGCAACATATCCCAACGAATGTATACCGACTTTCAGTTTGTCAGGCGAATGTCCTGCTTGTTTTCCTGCCTCCCTATAAAGATCAATAATGGGACGAAATTGATGTGTTTTCCCTCCTATTATCGCGACCATCAATGGAAGTCCAAGAGTACCTGCACGCGCAAATGATTCAGGTGTTCCACCAACACCTATCCATATAGGTAAGGGATTTTGTAGGGGTCTTGGATAAACTCCTTGCCTATCGAGACTTGGTCTATATTTTCCGGACCAAGTTATATACTCATTATTACGGATTTTTAATAACAAATCTATCTTTTCCTCAAAAAGTGAGTCATAATCCTCTAGTGATAGCCCAAAAAGAGGAAAGGCTTCGATGAATGAGCCGCGCCCTACAACCATTTCGGCCCTACCTTTTGATATTAGATCAAGGGTAGCAAATTCTTGAAATAATCTAACAGGGTCTACAGCGCTTAGCACAGTTACTGCGCTGGTAAGTCGTATATGCCGAGTGCGTGCAGCCGCAGCCGCCAATATTACAGCAGGCGCTGAATCTAAGAATTCTCGTCGATGATGCTCTCCTATTCCAAAAATATCTAATCCAAGTTGATCGGCTAATTCGATTTGTTCTATCAATTGCTGCAGACGCTCCGCCGGGCTAACGGATAGGCTGGAGTCATCGTGGGCAGCGGTAAAGCTATCTATCCCTACTTGCATCTAATTAATCTATGAAAGTTTTTGTTATTTAAGGACAGCATAAAGTTTCATGGCATTAGTTATATACACAGCTCGATCTAATTTCATAGAACATTATAGATTATTATATCAGTTGATCATCATTGACACGTTACTATAGAATTATCTATCAAAATTTCATTCGAAACTCGATCGAGTTTCTCATTTCTGAAGTTTCCACATAATCTTTCTGATCTAAACTTCTACTACAATCATTACCTCATGAGGAACAACGGCAGAATTAATATGTTTTGATGCCGGATTAATTATGATTCATTTGGTATCTATGTGTGTTGGTATATCAAGTTCATAAGTCGATAATCTTATTTAAGCAAAAAAAATAATTAGACAATAAAATAGATAGATTTATTATTTTGATGTTTTTGAAAATGCTTCAGCAGCTGCTTTCTTAATTTCCTCCTCACTTAGATCTTTTACATGTGTTGAGATTGACCAAATATGGCCAAATGGATCTTGTATGCTTCCATGTCTATCTCCCCAAAATTGATCGGCAACAGGGTATAAAACTGTGGCACCTTCCGAAACCGCAAGATTGAAGGTTTTATCTACATCCTCGACATACAGATACAAAGAAACTGGACTTCCGCCAATACTTGCAGGTGATAGACACTTCATTTCCGGAAATTCATCTGTTAACATGATTTTGGAATCTCCTATTTCCAATTCTGCATGAGCCACAGATTTGCCATCTGGTGTCATCATGGTTCCCTTATCTTTTGCCTCGAAAACTTTTTTGTAGTAATCTATTGCTTTCTTCCCATCTTTTACTACCAATGAAGGTGTAATTGAATGATAACCGTCTGGAATTTTTTTTATATTATTCATTTATGACTTTGAATAATCAAACTTAGATTTATGATAGCTTGTCAAAACATATTCACCTTTGTATTGTATTTGATTGATTAGTATATGGTATATATGTAATACACTGCGTAATGGATTATTTCATGTTTATTCTAAATTTATCCTATCGATTAGATCGAATTATTTTCATATCGATAAATGCTCATTTAATATAGCTATTAACCTTAATGGCAGAATAAAAATAATTTAACCTATATCTCTCTTATCACCATTACTCAAAAACTAGATGTCTGGTAGATTTCTAAATATCCTGCCAATGTATTAACTTTCTTCATAATGTATAGCATATATTAGAATGATCAATGGATTTAAAGATAATATCTCTCCTTCAGGAAGGATAAACAAATTTGATAATAATTATCCTTCGATTGTAATAATTATGCATCAATTAAGAGTTATTCTTTTGTGGTTCTGATTATACAATATAAATTGCGCTCTTGCGGACTAACCAACTACTGCAATTGAGAACGGCAACAGAAACAAGTTTCCATAACAGAGGATAGTATGTTATTAGGTTGTGCGGATCCTGCCAGATCATCAACTTATTCATCTACGCGCGACGATTGCATCTACATACTATCCTTTGTTATCTACAATTCTTAAAACGATACATTGTTGTTATGTAATCATTTTCTTATAACAATTCTTAATTTTGTATGATTAACCACAAGAATTTTGATTTGTCAGCTTATTGATATTGAGTTTATTTGATATTATTAATACCCATTTTCATTTCAAGGACTGTTAGATATTGCAAAATATTCAAGGTAATAATGAATTAGAAAAATAGTAAAGGCATCAATTGGAAGTTCACGTGGGGAACCTTCTCATGCATTTGTATTAAACCCAAGAATGGTAAGATAGAAATGAGTACCGAGTTTCTATATTGTTCAGCTTCATCACTACGGTCTTTTTATATGGTGATATAATGACATTCCTAGTGAATTCGATGACTTGAGTAGTACTTTTAGCATGAATGTGGCCTTTTACTATTTTTCTCTGATTCAAAGGAATCATGCCTATTTTTCATTAGAGTCTGAGTGTAACAATATATCCACTGAAATATTATTTATTTTTGGTCCAGATTATCATTTCTAGTAATCATAGAAGCTTTAGATAGATTCAAAATTAATAGAAGGATTTGAGAATGATATCAGTCTCGGAAAAATTTCAATTATTTGATTATTATTTATATATCCAACACGACCAGAATTTATGATATGTAATTAATATTATCTTTAGTTTACATTTTTGCTGTTTTATCGACAGTTTATCAATGAAAAATAGACAGGTTTTCATAACGGACTGGATTTATATACTAAATTATCCTGACCCTTCATTTAGAAGTTCACAGCTAGTGAAATTGTCGAATGACTTGATTTTATCGATACCTAATGGTAGCAGAGGAATCAGTGGTATCAATCTCAATTATTTGGTAAGTAGCAAAAATAATCTTTTAAGCATTTTTTCTATAAGGAAATATGAAGATACTAGACAAGAAACAAAAGGAAAAATTAGCAAAAAAGCTACTTAAAGAAGGGAAAACAACAAGAGAAATCTCTCAAACGATCCATTTATCCTTTAGTGAGATTGGTAAAATTTCCCGTAAATTAGACGGAGAAACCGAATCTCAAGGTAAATCTACTAGATCTAGGGCATACCTCATGTTTTCAAAAGTAAATCGCCCATACAGGTTTCAATTAATCTTGACATAGGCTTTAACGAGGTAAGACAATACTACTCTGAGTATTTGTCACTTAAAGGTATGAATGATTTTGTAAGCATATGTTCAGATTATCAATTCTTATTGCCATTTCTTGCTGAAATAGCAAGGAAAATGATAAAAAAGGAGTTATTTGAATTAGATGTTAATTTTTTGATAGATGGTCTTGGTGATTTCAAAATCTTGAAAGATAGAAAAGACCAAACCCAGCATCAAGTCAATTTATTGACCGTCCAGCGAGAGGATTTATTAAAGTTTTTACAATAAAACAACCATCATCAGACAGATATTGATGCCTAAATCATTCACTTTGATTTTTGGTTTAGATAGGATTTGACTGATTCTAATAGCTCTAAATCTACTGCGTAGAAAGGTGAACTCATGTTAATAGTACGATAGATACGATCGATTTTCGATAGTTTATATGTATATCAAAAATGTTATTTGATCTCAAAATGTATATGACGTTGAGATATTATATAAAACCAAA
>QCWC01000050.1 GCA_013114705.1 Candidatus Nitrosocosmicus sp.
AAACTTTCGCGTTGATTTGATCTACTGCGCCCACAATATGCAATTTTCCCTCTGGAGCCAATGTGCCAATAAATAAATCCCAATCTAATTCTACATTTGAGGTAACAATGATTAAATTAAACTTATTTGTTAAAGACTTTACTTCGTCAATATTATTCAAATCATAAAAATAATTTGCACCCATGGTTTTGGCTTCCATTGATTTATTAGGATTGGTGGAAAATGCGCTAACTTCGCATCCCCAAGCTTTCAAAAATAACAATGCCATATGTCCCAATCCACCTATTCCTACAACTGCAACGCGATCACAAGAATTGATCTTGTTTTGAATAAGGGGGCTAAAAACAGTGATACCACCACAAAAGAGGGGACCAGATGATTGTAAGTCCAAATTATCTGGCAATGGGAAAGCCCATAATCCTTGGCACCTAACTTTGTTAGCAAACCCGCCATGTCTCCCTACGATTACATCTTCTCCATTTGGACAACGGTTATGATGTCCACTCAAACATTGAAAACATGTTTGACACGACTTTGATCGCCATCCTACACCAACTCTTTGACCAATACGTAAGTGTGTTACCGTACTGCCTATAGCTGCAACTTTACCCACAATCTCATGTCCGGGAACAAATGGATATCTTGTTATCCCCCAATCATTGGTTAGCATGTGTAAATCGCTGCGGCAGATACCACAATATTCTACGTCAATGTCAATTTCATCTGGCTTTAATGATCCTAATTTATACGTGAATGGTTCCAGTCTTAATCCGGGTTTATTGACTGCAACCGCGTTGATAATCATGACAAAGATCAAGTAACAATAAATAAATAGTTAACAGTCAATAACATAGCCTTTTCAAAAAATTTTATGCAAGAATTTCTTAATCTTACAGAAAATAGGTACCTGAAAGACAATAAATTCAGATCTAGAGTCTTTATCAAGGTCAAATTCGTGAGACGATACACAGTATTCTAAAAAATCCGACAAACGAATAACAAAAGTTGTTTATTTAATTTAGTGAAACTTAAAATAATCCATGACTAACTCATCATGTGTCGAATCCCGCAAGAAAAGTTAATTCAGAGCTCATAACCGTGGGAATACTAATTTTTGATGATGTTGAAGTCTTGGACGTTGCTGGTCCTTTTGAAGTTTTTTCGGTAACTCGACTAGATGAGGATAAGAGGGATAGTACCAATTCTCCTTTTAAGATATGCCTACTGGCGGAAAAATCATCTGCAAAATATGCAATTGGTGGGTTGAAATTGATGCCTGACTACGCCTTTGATAATTGTCCAAATCTCGACTTATTCATAGTTCCGGGAGGATGGGGAACCCGAGCTGAAATAAATAACTTACGACTTGTTCAAAAAATTTCAAATCTTTCTCAGAAGTCGTTATTGACTGCTTCGGTTTGTACCGGCTCAAGCCTGATCGGTAAAGCAGGTCTATTGGAAGGAAAAAAGGCAACTACTCATTGGCGGGCATATAATTTTTTGAGGAATGCAGCACCAAATGCTATAATAAAAAAGAACGTTCTTTTTACTATTGATGGAAAAATCTTTACTTCCGCAGGAGTCACATCTGGTATTGCACTGGCTCTACACCTGGTGAGTTATTTCTTTGGATTAAAAGTGGGTATGGCTACTGCGAAATTCATGGAGTTTCAATATCCACATCACAACATAAATCTCTTTCATGATGGTGAGAATAGAGAGTAGAATTCTAATTTATTGTTCAAATCGGGTCGTATTCAATAGGTTACACAATTGGATTCTATCACGATTAAATAGGAAAGAGACCAATATATTAAGGTAAGAACAAATTGTCAAACTCTTGGAAAAACAGGGATCCTGGTATTACAATACGAATAATTGCATGTTTAGGTATTTTGGCCATCTTGTATATTGTTTTCATAACGGTTTTAGTTTACCTGGGTCTGGGGTATCTGCCTATAATATTAATTTCTACTGCCTTTATTCTAAGTCAATGGTATTTTTCAGACAGAATTGTCCTTTGGAGTACTGGAGCAAAAATTGTAACCAAGGATCAGTATACAGATCTTCATACATTGGTAGAACAAATTGCAGTTGTCAACAGACAGCCTAAGCCTAAAATTGCAGTTGTAAATAGTAGCATTCCTAATGCGTTTGCTACAGGAAAGGGGCATAGCAGTTCTGTTGTTGCCGTAACAACTGGCTTGTTGAACCTGTTGAATCGTGATGAGCTCGAAGGTGTATTGGCACACGAATTGACCCATATAAGAAATAGGGATGTATTGGTAATCACTCTTGCAAGTTTATTTTCAACCATTGCTTGGCAGATAATGCAATTCAGTTTTTTTGGAAGTATGTATGGAGGGGGACGAGACCGCAATAACGGCGGTGCAATGCTAATCATAATTGCCATTTCTTTTATTACTTGGATTGTGAGTTTTCTCATAATTAGGGCAATTTCAAGATATCGAGAGTATTCTGCTGATAGGGGAGCCGCGCAATCGACTCAAAAGCCGAAAAGTCTAGCCAGTGCTTTGTTAAAGATTAGCGGAAATATGGATAGAGCTCCTGCAAGAGAAGTAAGACACCTTGAAGGTTATAGTGCTTTTTTCATAATCCCAGCAATTTCAAGAGAAAGTCTTTTTAATCTTTTTTCTACTCATCCCCCTATTGAGAAACGAATTCAAAAACTCTTGGATATGGAAAAATCAATGGAACGGTGATATATCAAGACAATCGACAGATATTCACAGTTTCATTCTATTTGTCCATGACAAAGACAAGATTCATGATCCATAGTTTATTAGAATTTTTCGTCGATTGCGACCACGCTTGTTCAAAGTTTGGGTCAATCATATACCGATTTGTTCACTTGTTCGTAACATTTCAGAAAAACAGAAACCATATATCATATGTCATTGATGTATAAAATAGTATTATAGTTGGAAAAGCTTAAGGGCAAAAAAAGATATTATAGGTTAATTGAATGTTTGACGTAAAAGACCGGTTTAATCGTTTAAGATCAGATAGATTTTCATTAATTAAAGAAAAATATTCAACCAATAATACACAAGATCAAGCTTTACAGTTCTTTTCAAAAATATATGGACTCGATGGTATGAAAGAAAACCTTTATCGCGCATTAATATCTGATGAACAAGTAAATGTTTTGCTTGTGGGTCCACCAGCAACTTCAAAGACTCTGTTTATGACAACTATACAGGAGAAATGCAACAATGTTTTATATTTTGATGCTTCGAATACATCTGGCGCTGGATTCATCGAGAATCTATATTACAATAGAAAGACTCGACTAATACTTATAGATGAGATTGATAAATTGCGGAAAAATGATATGAGTTCTTTGCTTGGACTGTTGAACGATGGAAGAATTGTAAAATCCCTAAAACAAACCCGATATGATTTTAGGATTGAAAATGTCAAAATATTTGCTACCTCTAATAGTTTAATGAGGTTATCAAAACCTTTAAGATCTAGATTTCAGGAGTATCATTTAAATGAATACTCAGACGAAGAATTTTTAAACGTTCTTAATTTCTGTCTCCAAAATAAATTTCCACAAGAAATTAACGAAATGATTGGAATTCTATTGATCAATTCTGATATCAAGGATGTTAGAGCAGCCATCGCACTCGGTAATTTACTGAAAAAGGATGATACCAGAGAAGATGTCATACGGGTTTTTGAAAATTGGGAAAAACATAAAACACAAGGCGATCTGAATTACAATTAAGTTGTATTCTCTTTTAAACTAGTAAGGTAATTTATGTCAGGATTGTTCTATTCAACCTTGGTTCTGCTATACTGCCTAAAATTAGTAGTCTACAAAAGTTTTTCTCATAAAAAATAAATGATTTTGTTTTAAATGTCTACCCTTCCAAATTGATTTGCAACATTTTTGTACATATCTAACTCTTGTTTTGATAAAGGTCTAATTTTTTTCATCGCTTCGTCAAAATGTTTCATACCAATTTTTAGATCATCTGTATGTTTTTCTGCTTCTTTTGAATCCGGGTATTTGGCAATGTGTTCTCTCAACGCAAGCATGACTGCTGCTGATGCTAAAGAAGCAATGTCTGCGCCAGTATATCCATCGGTTTTATCTGCTAAATCTTCAACATTTACATCTTCAGACAAGGGTTTTTTCTTTGTATGAATTTTGAGGATTTGTAATCTAGACTCTCTATCTGGTGGAGAAACATACAGTATTCTATCAAATCTTCCCGGTCTTAACAACGCAGGATCTATTATATCGGGACGATTTGTAGCGGCAATCACTACTACATTAGTTAATATCTCTAAACCATCCATCTCAGTTAACAATTGGCTGATTACTCTTTCTGTAACGTGAGAATCGCCATGATCTCCACCCCTTGTTGGTGCAATGGCGTCGAGTTCATCGAAGAAAATTATACAGGGCGCAGCTTGTCTTGCTTTTCTAAATATTTCTCTTACTCCTTTTTCTGATTCTCCTACCCACTTGCTAAGTAACTCTGGCCCCTTAATGCTGATAAAATTAGCTTCACTTTCATTCGCTGCTGCCTTTGCCATTAATGTTTTTCCTGTTCCAGGTGGTCCATACAAGAGTATGCCCTTGGGTGGAGTTGCATCTGCATAGGTAAATACATTTAAATATTTTAATGGCCATTCTACTGCTTCTTGAAGCTCTTGTTTGATGGCAGTTAGACCGCCGATATCCTCCCATTTTATATCTGGAACTTCTACAAATACTTCTCGCATAGCTGAAGGTTCTGTTTCTTTGATGACTTCCATAAAATCTTGCATTCTTACTATGATTTTTCTCAAGGTATCCAGAGGAATACTTTCACTTGATAGATTTATGTCAGGAAGTACTCTTCTCAATGCTCTCATAGCAGCTTCTTTAGCCAATGCTTGAAGGTCTGCACCAACAAATCCATGAGAAATATCTGCCAATTTTTGTAAATCTACATCTTTGTCAAGTGGCATACCTCGCGTATGAATTTGGAGAACTTCTAGTCGTCCATCCCTGTTTGGAACTCCTATTTCTATTTCCCTATCAAATCTTCCTGGTCTTCGTAATGCAGGATCAATGGCATTTATTCTGTTAGTTGCCGCTATTACCACTACTTTGCCTCTGGATGTCATTCCATCCATTAATGATAATAGTTGAGCGACTATTCTTCTCTCTACTTCACCAGTTACTTCCTCTCTCTTTGGTGCAATCGAATCTATTTCATCTATGAAAATTATTGATGGTGCATTCTTTTCAGCCTCTTGAAATACGTTACGCAATCTCTCTTCAGATTCGCCATGATATTTACTCATGATTTCGGGACCTCCAATGGTAAAGAAATTCGAATTAGTTTCATTTGCTACAGCTTTTGCCAATAAAGTTTTGCCCGTACCAGGAGGTCCATGTAGCAGTACTCCCTTAGGAGCCTCCACCCCCAATCTCTTGAATAATTCCGGATGTCTGAGAGGTAGCTCAATCATTTCTCTAACTCTAGCTACGGCATCACCTAATCCTCCAATGTCCTCATAAGTAATGGAAGCTGAACTTCCTTCCTGAGAAATTTGCAGAGCTTTTGAAGTCTCCTCTGATACAACTATTTTAGTAGTATCACTTATAATTACAGGTCCTGAAGGATGTGTTGAAATCACAACCAAATCTATCCTTCTACCCATAACACTAATCGGAATTGTGTCGCCTTTAGTCATTAGCGCTCCATTGAGATATTCTGCTAGATATTCTTCAGCACCCATAATCCTCAAGGGCTCGGTGGGAGCAAATGTGATGTCATTTGCTGTTTTTGATTCGACAACTCTAATTTCAATTAGATCATTGATGCCAACATCCAATCGATTACGAATAAGGCCATCGATGCGGATCAAGCCTTTTCCCCTGTCACTTTCTTTGGCCGGCCAACTTAATAGAGTAGTTTTTCTTCCTAGAGATGAAATTTCCAAAGCATCCCCACTAATAATGTTCAGTGCATCGGCAACATCTGGATCGACTCGAGCTATTTTCCTTCCTACGTCTCGTTGCTCTGCCTCAGCCACCTTTAATGTAGCAGATTTTGATAGATCCTTGCTATCGTCATTACTTACAGTCATAATATAGCGTTATGAATTTTCTCCTTATTAAAAATAGCATCTTAATTGATTGACTTGCTATTGAGAATAGATAAATAAGCCTCTTGTTAACCACGCCAATCATACAATCTTATGAGGGCTCGACTTGTGACCCCATAATGCAAAAAATCTTGATAATAGCTTCAGATCCTTTGATAACACAATTGGAAGAGAAATTACGGATAAGGTTTGATGTAGAAACAATGTCTGTTTCTCCTAATGCTATTTGCGAGATAAGAGCAAATTTAAGAAGAAGTTGGATCACCATTTGCAGGTTTTCTGCAAGTGAAAATATGCGTGATATTTTAACAATGTTTGAAGTTAATTATGAATTAAAGTCACGAAATTTCCAATCTCCATGATCATTTTTCAGTACTTTTTAGTTTATGATTGTTAGTAGATTGTACTGGCTTATTTATTCACCAATTGATTCATGAGGATCATTTTACATATCAAAGTACCACAGAAACAATAGAAAGTTATGTAGCAAGACATTTTATTAGAATCTATTTTTGATCTTGTTCCAAAAAATACCCAAATAACTCTTTTCTCTACTTCTAAATCGTCCCAAAGCCAACTTTTTAACGATCATCCAACCTAATAATTTTACAGTATTTGCAATAAAACTCGTTTCGATTTATCATTTGCATTTTTCTATTACACCGTTCACATCGAAAAAATTGATCTCTGACTAGCTGATTTTTGATTCTCTTTAGTATGAAAGGTATGATTAATCCAATAATTATATACATCAGGATACGAGATAGTATTCCGCCACCACGTTTGTAAGGATTTGAGGATGATGCAAACCGAGTATTTCTTTTCGCCATTTTCGCTATGACTATGTTATACTTATTATCTATACTGAATAAACTTTTGGCTGATCACTGGACAACGACTGGGAAAGTCCTTATTTATTATATCTAACTTTAGAACCATCATAATGATGCATTTTTAATAGTTCAAAAATGGTCGCAGGATCAAATGAATTTATTGTTA
Source organism: Candidatus Nitrosocosmicus sp. (assembly GCA_013114705.1). GTDB lineage: Archaea > Thermoproteota > Nitrososphaeria > Nitrososphaerales > Nitrososphaeraceae > Nitrosocosmicus. Next base: position 7,135 of record QCWC01000050.1, read on the forward strand.
AATTACTGGTAGTGAGAATATGTATAAATAAATTGGATCACCAATTATGTTTGAAATAGTTGGTTGGATGATAATAATTATTACAGAATATTGGAAATACCCGAGAATTCTACTCAAAGGGATATCAAAATAGCATTTCGACGATTAGCACGAAAATATCATCCAGACCGAAATTCTACGGTTTCGGACGAGGTGATGAAAAACATCAATATTGCGTTCGAAAACCTATCTGATCCTGAAAAAAGACAAATTTATGATGAATCTTTAAAGGTTTTAAAATCCAACCTAACGAGCAATGTGGAGGAATTCGAGGATTCTGATGCCAACAGCTGGGATCTCAGTATTGCACCAACGGATACTAATGAATATGCAGAGAATTATTATGATGTTGACACGTATTTCTTCGACCAAGAAGAACTAGAAAATGAATCCATATCCACTAATAGTGAAACCCTTCCAACATCGTTTTTAGAAAGTCGCTATCAAATAATTGTAGAACCTTCACTTTGTCTTGCCTTTGGAAGTTGTGAAGTATTGGCTCCCAAAGTTTTTGTAGTGGAAAAGAATAGACAAATTAATCCTAAAGCAATAGTTATCTCAGAAACTGCGGAGGATTTTGACACTATAATGGATGCCGCAAAAACCTGTCCCACCAAGGCGATTATTATTATTGATCGCTATACGGGGAACTGTATATACCCGTAGATATATTTCTATCATGAAAAAAAAGATTTTAAAATTTGGCCAAATTTTAAAAAAACTATTCTTTAGGGCTCCTTAAGTACTACTTAAATTCCGGAACTATCCGATCAGAATAGGATTGATGTTTGAGGGAAATTAATAACCCCTTGATATACTAAGATACACAAGCGGTCACAACAATTATTGGTGGAATGGATTTTACTCCGATTGCTTTGATTCTCCTATTATCATGACAAGATTTATCACATAAAAAAGAAATTTTAAATTGTTAACAAAATTATTTATCCTTTGTTTATCTATTAATATTAAGGGACTAATCTTTGGAAGATACATCTATGGCGGGCAAACATACCACAGAGTCACCGGCAAAAGACTTTATGCAAATACGGTATACCGACCTTTTGGGAAAGTTTCTCGCTAAATATATTCAAATAGATAAAGAACTAATGCAGGATGTATTCAGGAAGGGAGTAGGACTCGATGGATCTTCTGTCAAAGGCTTTGCAACTATAGACGAATCTGACATGATGTTATTTCCAGATAGGAAAACACTAAGAAAGATACCTTTGTCTAATTATGAAATATATACAGTTATCGCAGACGTTCACAATGGATTTTCACAAGGAAGATCGATTAAAGATCCGAGAAGTGTCTCTCAAGCGCTTGAAGAGCATCTTGCTGTCAATCAAATAACTTGTCAAATAGGTGCTGAAGTGGAATGCTTCATTTTTGATCAAATATTGTTTGAGATGTACAAAAATAATATCGTAGATAATAATATGACACAACTTGAGAAAGTTAAAAATGTATCAATCCTATCTACAGAACAATACGGAGTAGGGAAGTATCCAATACGAAGAAAATCGGGGTATGATGTTCCTACATTTCAGGATTCTCTGATAGAATTTCGATTCGAAGTAGCGGACATCCTTAAAAAATTCTATGATATAGATGTAACTAACATGAATCACGAAGTCGCCAGTAGTGGTCAGATTGAAATCAATTTTATGCACGACTATTTGACACAATCTGCTGATAATGTTCAAATTTATAAAGACATCGTTAGAAACGTTGCAAAAAAGCATAATAAAATCGCAAATTTCATGCCGAAGCCAATCTTTGACCCTGAAAATCCTGAAAACAGTGATAATGGATCGGGTATGCATGTGAGTATAAGTTTGTGGAGTAGGTCATCTGGAAAAAATCTAAATCTATTTTATGATGAAGCGGATCCATATGCTGAATTAAGTCAAACTGGGCGCTATTTTATCGGAGGTATTCTTGACCATGCTGGCGCATTATCCGCAATAGTGACACCAACTATAAATTCTTATAAAAGAATTATTCCTGGTTTTGAGGCCCCTGTATATGTTGCTTGGGCTAGAGGAAATAGATCCGCTGTCGTAAGAGTTCCAATTAATGAAAAAAAGAGTGCTAACTCTAAGCGAATTGAATACAGGGCACCTGATCCATCCGCAAATCCTTATCTTGCATTTTCTGCTATAGTTGCAGCAGGGCTAGACGGAATCAAAAGGAAAGTCGATCCCGCCGATCCAGTTAGTGAGGATATTTACAAAATGAGTGATACAAGGAGAAGGGAGTTTGGCGTAAAGGTATTGCCTGGCAGTTTAGAAGAGGGGCTAGCTGAATTGAAAACCGATTCAACTTTCCTAAATGTTTGCTTTCACTCAGATTTGATTAACACTTATCTGGATTTAAAGGAAAAGGAAATTTTGGAATTAGCAGATGATCAATCATTGATCAATCAATTTATGCTTTATTATGATGTCTAGATTTTTTGTTACTCATGGGTATTTAAATTCGAATTGAAAGGATGTGGTTAGATCATGCTATTCTACTGGTATCAGTTTAGTGCACCTGATAATATTTCCCTACTATCGTCTATGCTCGCTTGCGTTCCTTTTTTAACAACAAAAGTCCCTCGGTATCATTAGGATTCATATAAATCTCACCCTTCACGGCTTCTTTAACTCCTATTATTGGCTCTTCACATTCAGGACATAATTGAAAGTATACAAAAATATTTACATTCCTTTTGTTCTTTCCAACAACTGCGTTGTTCATCTTTGAATGAAATTGGGCTAGACATGTAGGACATTCCATCAATTATTAAAAATAAATTCAGATATATTTAAGTTCAGATTCTGTCCCTGCTAGCAGTGACAATTTGTCTATTCCTTCCGGATCTGGCTTTACAGTAAAATTGATTGTATGGAGCATAATGATCCGTAAAAGAAATTTATTATACCAAGGCAAATCTTGTCATTCAAACGAATTTTTACCAAACGTAATTTTTTACAAGATGTATATATACTCAAATACGTCTGTACATTGGGATGCCGTTTATAAAGCAAGTATTATCTCTATCGGTATTTTCAATCGTACTTGCAAGAATATTATATGCTGTTAATTGGTTCAATATATCTTCAATTTTTTATTTAATCATGATTGATTTTAGTCAGGACGTTTCAATGCTGGGACTAATCACATCAGCCTTTCTAATTGGTATAGGATTATTTCAAATTCCTGCAGGGATATTAGCAGCAAAGTACGATCCCAGATTAATAATAGTTTTTGGAACAATGTTGCTATCCATTTCCTCACTTTTGTCTGGGTTAGTAACGGAGATCAGTCAAATGGTATTTTTGAGATTTTTGGTTGGTGTAGGAATGGCATTTTTCTTTGGACCTAGTGTAATTTTAATTTCGAGGTATTTGGGTAAAGGATCTGATGGTTTTGGTATAGGAATTTTGAATTCGGCCCACTCATTAGGAGGAATTGTAGGAATATTTGGATGGATAATCATTGCTGAAATCATCGGATGGCGAATGAGCTTACTATTCAGTGGTATATTGGGTATTATTAGCGGATTGTTATTATACTATGCTATATTCAGACAAACATCAAAGATTGATGTCAATAACCATGAGCCACATTGCAAGATTAAAGAACAGACATTAGAAAGTTCAAAAATTTTACCAGAACAGAATCCACTCTCTAGTTTTCAGATTAACTTGGGTAGTTTGCGAACTTTGATGCTAGATAAATCAATGATTTTAGTTGCGCTTTCTCTTCTTGGGATCCAAATTGGCTGGGCTTTAGTTTCAACATTTATTGTAATATTTCTTAAATTCGAATTTGATGTTGTGTCCACGATCGCGGGTGGAATTGGGGTCATGATCTTAATAGTAAATGTCATTTTTGCACCATTTTTTGGAAAATTCTATGATCTTTTGATAAAAAAAAGATGGAAAAAAAGTGAAACTGCATTATTACTTTTTTGTGGGATACTCGTTTCTACAAACATCATCCTTTTCTCATTTACAAACATTTCTATCCTAATTCCTGGAATTATTCTTATTGGTATATTTGCATCAGGAGGTTTTGTAATTCCCTACACCATGGCTAGGAGGATAGCTGTTGAGAAATTAAACCTTCCTAACTATGAGATCTTATCAGTCAGTTTCGTTAATGGTTTATCACTTTTGGGTGCCTTTTGGGTTCCACTTTTGTTTTCTATATTAGTAAAGACATATGGTTATTCTACTGCATGGATAATCGGTGGATTGCTGACAATTGCGTTCATAATTCCAATTATTAAAATCAAGTATTGAATATGAATAAAATTTGATATTTTTGCTTTCACTTTAACTATTGATCTATATCAGATGCAAGGAATTGTCGATTAGTTTTACTTTAGTTACAACATTAAGAAATATGAAATAGCTAATATTAAAAATGTTGTTTCGTTTTGTTTATTTTTTGAGAAGAGAAATTAGAAGTGATCTTTTA
>QCWC01000051.1 GCA_013114705.1 Candidatus Nitrosocosmicus sp.
CAAATTGAATTTATGTGGATCAAGGGTTATTTTCGGGTATTCATGCTTCATAGACTCTAAAGTCCTAAACAAAATTTTTGAAACAGCCCAGTTACGAAAATATTTGACATTTGCTGGAATGATAAACCAAGGAGCCCACTTCTTGTTTGTGTGATTGAATATGTCTCCATAAACATATATGTATTTTTGATAGTTCTTGTGACCTATTATGTCACTCCGAAATTTTCCAATGTTTATTAGGATCCTGTATTCTAGTTAATAATCTCTTCTTCTGTTCCTGTTTACTAATATACAGAAATAATTTAAGGATAAAAATATTATTTTCTGATAAATATCTTTCGAATTCATTTATTTGTCTGTGTCTTTGTTTTAGTAATTTTCGAGAAATGGCACCCATTACTACGGGTTCTGTTATATCTTCATAATATGAGCGATTGAAAATGCAGATCTGTCCTTTCGCAGGAACTGCCTTATGAATTCGCCAAATATAATCATGAGACAATGCTTCATCATTTGGAATCTTGAAGGATTTTATATAACAATTTTGTGGATTTAGTGCTTTCATTACGTGACTGACAGTACCATCTTTTCCGGAACCATCGATCCCTTGTAATACTACCAACAATGATTTTTTGTTTTCAGCATAAAACTTGTATTGTGAGATAGGAAGGCTTTCCGAAATTCCAACCAATTCATTTTCGAGATTTTTTTGGAATGTACACCTGAGAGATCTGGATCCCAATGATCCATCTTTAATTTCTTTTGTGTTTGACTTCTATGATTTAATTGAAACGTGGTATATGGATCCATAATTACGTTGAAAGCATATATTGATTTAAATTTGTTAACACGCTTGATCTGAAATTAATTGTTTTCAATCACATTTGTATAAAACATGATATTTTTAATTGTTTGATATTTCAACATTTCAGTACTATAATTATCAAATTAATTTATGATATTCTTTTTGGGCAAGACACAGCATTGCAGAAATTCATGATGTTTTAAACACTGGAATATCATTTTTTTGTTACACATCATCTATCACTGATCTGGAACATTGCTGGTCATGTCTTGTACAATTATGAAAGAGTACACGACAGTGTTAATAGGGGTTGTAGATGTTGAATAAAACAATATCAAGAATAAGCGAAATGAAAAAGGATTTACTAATTAATTATTTTCCATGCATGATGGTAATTTTCCTCCATGGCTATCAAGGTACTCCCTTACTATCTGATCCTTTATTTGTTCTGCATTATCCGTAACTAAAAAGCTAAAACGTCTGGCTTTACTTATGCAAGGATCCGACAATGAGTCTTTCAAGGATTGTTGCAAGTTGGTACCACTTCCGATATATAGTATTTTCATATTAGCATGAACCTTAAAAACTCCCGGCTTGTCGGCAACAACTGCAGCCGTTATATTAGAGAGGTTAAAATCTAACCATTCAGACCAAATGTTTGTTCCTTTCTCATCTTTTTTATTCATAGTAGACACTTAACTTTCGAAACCTAACTATAAAAAGAGTTTAATTTATTGATTCAAAATGATGAGTATTTCATATGGTAATCCAACAAGATGAACTTGCTACAGAACTACGTGGACCTGTATTTTGATCTCGTATCGTCTTGATGCATTGATAATATATGATTGAAAAAGTGAGCTGGTTTGATTTGATTACAGGCGATTGCAAAAATCTATTGATCGAAACAGAATCATTCAACGGAGATTTTATTTGACTTCTAAAGAAACCAATTTTCCCAAAAGGCATTATCATTGGGAGACGAGTCAACCAAATAATCAGGCGGCTTATCAAGAATTTCATCATTTACTCTAATCATCACGGCTGTTGAGTAATTAAAATTCTTCATAATCCCGATAAAAATTGGATTAATTGTTACTTCTACATTATTATTAGTCATATTATATATTCTTAACATGGGTAACGTATATATATTTTTGATATTATCATAAATTGCTAGATACCACCCCTTATTTTTAAATTCTGAATCTATTCCAAAGTGGGGTATAATTATAGTATATATGCGGTTTTTATTGCCTAAAGGATCAAAACGGCTTAATACCCAAAGATATGTCGTTTCAAACTTCCTATTCTTATTCGGATCATCATTCAAACTAATTGTGAATACCAATTCATCACTATCTTTGTGTTCTTTTTTAAAATCATGATTGTTTAGTTCGCTCAAGTTCTACGTAAATCTTAGAAGATGCGGCACAAGGTATAACTTGTTTAACCTTATTTTCAATATTATCAATTACTGATTCTATAGTATCTGTATCTAAATTATCGACCAAGCTTACTTCTAGAGATATTAGTACATCTTCGGGTGCAAGTTGCATAGAACTAATTGAAACTATCTTGGCCACTTCAGGTATTTGGGATACGATTTGATAGATTTTCTGATTGTCTCTTTTTGACATGGATTCGCCTATGAGTAAATCTTTATTTTCTCTGGCAAGAAAGAATGCAAAAGCCATTAGCATCAATCCAATCAAAAGTGAACCAATAGCATCATATACAAGATTTCCAGTAATTTCTGAAATAAATAACGCAGCAGCCGCTATAACAATTCCCAAAAGTGCAGCAGAGCCTTCTACTATAACAGTCAAAATTACGGTATCTTTGTTTTCTTTAAATTCCTTGATTATGGCAATAATGCCAAATTTTTCACCCTTGTCTTCTATTGCATCCTCAAATAATCCAAGAGCAATTCGTAATGCATTAGCTTCGAATACAAAGATATTGCCAAGATTAGATAACTTATCTACACATTTTCTAATCTATGAGATTCGCTCCCCAAAATCGAACCTAATCCTTGCTCCAAAGACAAAATGCCCGAAATACCAAATATAAGAGTAGCAACGATGAAAGACCAAAAGAACTGTTCTTTCCCGTAACCAAAAGGGTGTCTTTCCCTAACATGTTTTTTACTTGTTCTTATACCAACCAGAAGCAAAACTTGATTGAAGGTATCTGAAAAAGAGAGATAGGTTTCAGCCTACATAGAAGCACTTCCCGTAAATAATGCGGCTATTAGTTTTGATATCGCAATTCCTAAATTACCAAATAAAGCAGCATAAATGGCTTTCTTAGAACTGCCAGGACCCACCATAATAAAATATTGTTATAAACTAATTTAATAAGGAATATAACAATTATAAAAGAGAAAATAAATATCCTCGACTACTAGCGTTTTAGACTATATCATAAATCTGAGTGAATAAATTAATTAACTAAATTTGCATCAGTCTTTTTTTATCTCTCTTAGGATGTCAATGATAATATCTAATTTTTTTGATATTTCAGCTAAATACTCGTTAGTCTCATCGATTCGCTGATTAGTAATTTGTTGGCTATCTTTTGTAGGAACATCATCAATACTGGGTGTAATATGATTAATAGTGTTCGAAATAGATCTCATCAGGTCATCTGGATAGGTCATGGACAAATTACAAGTACACATAGAATATATATTAATATGGCTAAAAAAACATGTCAACTAAAATTCATCACACACCCCGGTGATCACCCGATGATGAATTTAGCCAGTTTAGTTGTCCTAATTTTTGATCAAAATCATCTAACATGTAGACTTTTTACTGAAATCTTAATACAGAAATGCTTTTGAGACCAGCATTACTATAATCAAGTCTTATCAGAGTATTCAGATTGATTTAACTATTATGCAAGTCATATAAAACTATGGAGCTGTGGTATAACAAAAACAGCGTGCCAACATTCGATAACAAGACAAGCAAGAGTATTCTCCATCCCTTTACGTTTGGAAAGTATAGAGGTCATACTCTGAATGTCTATCAAGGGTGTCAGCATCGATGTGGATACTGTTATGCTACTTATGAATGGTCTCCTGAGTTTTATGATAAAATATATGCCAAGAGTAACGCACCAGAATTGCTGGAAAATGAAATAAGGAAGTGGAGATCAGGAACTATCGAACCTGTCATGATATCGTCAGCAACCGATTCTTACCAACCGGCAGAATTAAAGTTTGAGTTGACCAGGAAATGCGTCAACATACTACAGAAGTACAATATTCCTTACTATGTGTTTACAAAATCATCATTAATATATAGGGATTTGGAACTTCATGAACGGTATAAAGATAATTGTTTTATAGTGTGGTCCATCACAACCTGCAATGAAAATATTAGACGTTGCTTGGAGCCCGGAACTCCTCCTGCATCCATCATGTTTAAAATTATAAGAAACTTTGCTAATAGAGGAGTACGATGTGCTGTAAATATCGATCCAATAGTTCCGTTAATTACTGACTCTTTTGAAAATATCAACACAATTATCACTAATTGCCGGGCTGCAGGTGTTAAAAATGTATTTGGAGCTTTTTTAAGAATTAGATTTGATATTTGGAAAAGAATGAAAATCGTGTTCAAGTTGTTAAATGTAGATTCAGATCTATTTGTTACAAACTACAATAAACTGTATAACTTCACAGACCCAATCCGACATGATTATAACTTGAGAATAGACAGAAATTATGAAATTGATTTTATGCAAAATCTCGAAAAAAAAATTCGGGAAAATGGAATGACATTTGATTTTCCTAGTTTAAAGGGAATTAGCTACAACAAGAATCTCAAATTCAAAAATGTTGACAAGAATCAGCTTACACTGACCAACTATGTGTAGTTTGAACATTCAAACAAATGACACAGAGAGGAGACAAGATTACAAAGAGATTGGAATAGTTCTGCAAGTCTATGTTGATTCAATTATCTTCTTTCCGTACTATCAACAGGAAACAAAATTAACGTTATGTTACGATCATAAATATTGACAGATTGTTATAGTATCTTATTACCTAATATTTTACCATAAGGATTTTTGATACAAGTTATATTGTTTATTATTCGGTAATAATTACCAAATTGATCCGTATGAATAAGAAACAAATATCTACCATATCCATAATCACGGTTTTAACTATCGCAATGACCTTGTCTCCATTAGGGTCGGGCTACAATTTCAATACAGTTTTTGCTGGTGGTAACGATGATGATGATGATGGAAATCGTGCATCACAAATAATAGCTCAAGTTCAGCGTTCTATACAGAACAGCCAAGTAGTATCTGGTGGTGACTCGATAGGTTCTGGTAACAACTTTAACTTCCAAAACCAAGAAAATGAAGGAAATAATGCTTTGGCTCAAGATTCAGATGATGATGGCGACGGCAATAGTGCATCACAAGCAATTGTTCAATCTCAATCTTCAGAACAAAACAGCCAAGTAGTATCTGGTGGTGACTCGATAGGTTCTGGTAACAACTTTAACTTCCAAAACCAAGAAAATGAAGGAAATAATGCAATAGGTCAACAGTAAGACCTATTTTTATTCCATATTATTCATACTTATGTTGATTTTTAATAAAGACACTCGAGTCCTAACGCGAAAGTAACAGAGAGCAGAACACACAAGTCCACCGTAACTAGCTCACCAGGTTTATCTGAAATTAATGCTATATTTACATAAAAAAAAGTTACGAGCATATCGAGGTACATATATTCAATATCTGAATTGTACAAATAGAAAATCCTATTTCAAATATCAATTCAAAATCTATACCTCTACTACTAGGCCTTTACATTTTATCCATGTGGAAGGCCCACAACCTTGTAAATAGAATTATTTGGTGATAATGCAAGTGCAACATATTAATTCCACTAAAGGGTTCAAATTATTTTTTTTCTCTCATTTCTATTTTTCTCGCCTTCCTTCCTGAAAGCACTACTCTTCGTTTGAAAATATCAGTTACTACTAGAATTTCAGCCATTTCTACACATCTTCGGACCAAATCCTTGGCACCGTCTTTTAAGTCGCTGCTATTTTCCACGTCAATCATATTGTTTTCCATATCTTCAGCTGACCAACCCCTAGAGTGTGCAATGAAAGGAAAAGGCGGAAACAAGAATCCAAGTTCTGCAAAGAAACCTAACATGTGCCCAGCAACGTCTTGAACGTTATCCTGTCCACCAGTTATGATAAAAGACGCTACCTTATTCTTAATTAGTATTTTATTCTGAATCGTTATTTGATTTTGAATACAGTTAAGTCTCTCTGCCATTTTGTAGTACAAGGAGCTGGCCGCTCCCCATCTTATGGGAGTAGAGATCATGATAACATCTGCCCAATGTACTAACGCTTCATACACTCTATCCAGCTGATCACTTGAATCCATTTGAGTTATAGAGCAGGGCCACGTACATGCTTTAGCACTTTTAGAATAGTAACCCTCACAGCTTCTAAAATGAAGTTCATTTAATCGAATTAGCAAAGTGTCACATTTTAAATCATTTTTTGCATGATCTAAGGCGATTCTAAGTAATTTCTCAGAAGTAGAATATCTGGGATTATCCTTATCCATAACTGTGGTCGAAATTCCAACAACTCGTATTGGCCCTTCCTTTCGTGTATTATTTCTGGAAAGTGGATGAGGTGAATGTAGTTTTTTGTTCCTAGTCGTAACTGGGTTTAGATTTATAAACAATTCATTATTCTCAATTTTAAGGCGATATTGAGGGACTCGATCGTCCTCAAAGCCAGGTTCTCCAGAGCCAGTAATTCTATGGAATTTCCAATTATGCCATGGACATACGACGTAATCACCATCGTCATCTAACCTGCCTTTTCCCAGGGGACCTCCTACGTGATTGCATGTATTAGAAATAGCTCCGAATTGTCCATTGTGGAATGAGAGAGCGATTGTTAGTTTGTTATTTATCTTGATTTCTTTAAGAGGTGTTTTCTTATAATCATCAACAGGTCCTAGTTTGTACCAATTCTCTCCAGCCATATTCTTCTCCTAGTATATAGTCTAGATTAGACTTTATTTAAGAATTAGAAACTAAGAAATTTTCATTTATTAATTTTGTTCATCTAGTTTATTTTTCCATTCGTTGTAACTCTGTCTTGCAAATCTAAAAAGGCTTGCAGTAGAACGGGTGTAAAAATCTCTACCGTGCATCCGTCCCACAGGCCTGATCAGCTCAGTAAGAACATAGTGGTCATTTTCTCGTGAGGTCACATATTTCTCGTCAATATGCAAATAAATTATTTCTCCTACTACCACTCGATCATTTCCTATCTCGAGTGTACTTAAATGACGACACTCAAAATTAGAAACAGATTCTTTGATTCTGGGTGGCCTGACTCTTACAGATGATAACTTGGTAAACCCGGCGATCTCGGATTCATCCATTTCCGGAGGAAAGTCGATTGATGTAAGATTTACCTTTTCTATTATATCCTCATTTACTATATTTATTACAAATTCTCTTGTTTTTTGAATGTTATACGCAGTATCTTTTAAACCATATTTACGAGATTCATCTTTTCCAATCCCAAGAGCTACTATTGGGGGATCATTTCCCATTAAATTAAAGTATGAAAACGGTGCCGCATTAACTACATTATTCTCATTTATAGTAGTCACGAATGCAATAGGTCGAGGCACTACCAAGGAGGTGAGAATAGAATATCTACTGGAAGAGGATAAGTGGGCAATATCAAATTCGGTCATATCTTAATCATCTATATTTTGGGGATTGTTCTTCCTATGTTTTTCCAAAGTGTTTTGTATCCTTTCACGTTCCCCCTGAGTAGGTTTAACCACGTCCTTTAATGGCCAGTATCTCCCATTGTGATAAATTAGTGATTGTATTTCTGGATTGCTAGTTGCATCCAGTACCTCACCAATTAACATTATATGATCACCGAACGTTATTTCATTAAACAGTTTGCACTCTACATTTAGCGAGGCTTCTTTCACCATTAATGCATCAATTGTCTTTGCTTTATAAAATTTAAATCCTAACTCCTTTAGAGCAGAAATTTTATCATACTTTCTTCCGCTATATCCACCTGATACACTGGATAAAATTGACTGACTTGTAGAGCACAAATTTACTCCAAACTCCTAAGAAGTTTGTATATTTTTTACCGTTGCTTTGGTAGGACCCAATGAAACTGCTACTAGTCCCGGAAAATAAGATAGATGATGAGTCCACTCACACGCCATTATATTGTCATGATAAGGTCCATTAGAAGTTATTAATCCAATAGTGGTGGCAAACTTGTTGGAAAATGGAGATCCCCAAGTAAATCCATGCATTTTTGTTAAAGAATAAGGAATTTAATACTGTGGGATATAAAGAACTACACTGGTACGATTCTGTGCTAATTACAAGCAAAAATAGAAGAACTAAAAGCTTCCATAGTAGATTAATTCCTCATCAGTCAATTGAGCAATCTAAATTTGTTAGTAGGCTTTTTCACAATTTTACTCAATTAAAATTACCAAGAAAAGAATTTTTGTGAAATGGTTATGATTAATCTTATGCCCCTGTTTACTCAAAATATCGACCAAAAATTTGGGAAACTTAATTGTGCATATTGTAGTAATCATTTTCAATATTTTATATGTTTGCAAAAAAAATAACTAGGGCACGACACATGCACACACTTTAAGATACATTAATCAAGATCTTTAATGTATCATGATATGGTACAACTTTTTTATAAACAACAATGCGATTACATCAGGGATTGGAGACTATAAAGTAGTAAAATTATTAACTCATGTTTATAACCTGATTGTGTTATGTCAAAAGATCGAAAAAGCGGTAGCAGTTGTAACAGGAAGTTCCACTGGTATTGGATTTGAGACATCATTAGCCCTTGCGTGCAAAGGTATCAAGACATGTGTTACCATGAGAGACACTCAAAAGTCTGTACATTTAGAAACGATCGCTCGAGAAGAAAACCTGCCAATAAAAGTATTTGAAATGAACGTGCACAATGATAATTCGGTTAGCAATGCGATTCAGAAAATGGTCAATGAGTATGGTCGAATTGATATCCTAGTTAATAACGCAGGATATGGACTCTTTGGAGCCTTGGAAGACTTTACAATTTTAGATTTTAAAAAAACAATTTGAGACTAATGTTTTTGATGTTATGAGAGTAATTCGAAATGTTCTTCCAACCATGAGGCAACAAAAAAGTGGTATAATAATCAACGTTAGTTCTATGTCGGGATTGGCGGGAATACCTTCTCAATCTGTTTATTCAGGTACAAAATTCGCAGTTGAAAGAATAACTGAATCCTTGTCATACAAATTGGAACCCCTTGGGATCAAGGCAATACTAATTGAACCCGGAGTGATAAGAACAGAGTTTGTAAAAGATTTAGTTATACCCGCAAATAAGTATGAGATGGGCATGAGCGGAAATCCAATGGATAAATCATCAATCAATGTGGAGTTAAATGACATTTCTTCGTCATCTTCATCATTTTACAAAGATACGATAAATAGATTCTTAACATTTTACTTTAATGCAATGAATAGAGCACCTCACCCAGTTATCGTCGCCGACGAAATAATCAAAGTTATAGAAAAGAGCTCTATCCCATTTAGACTGATCACAGAGAGACATAGAGACAGAGAGAAATAATATGATAATCACAAAATAATTTGCCTATAGTATGCATGCAGTATTGCAACTAACGTATTGAGACCATCATGTCTATCTAATATTTATTATAAACTGGCCTAATGATGCGCTCCAGACCAATTAAAAACCAAAATATTTTAGTACACACAAACATACAAAAAACGAACATACCAAGTTAGCTAGTAATTTAATGAGGTGATTGAATGAAGAGACTAGTCATATTATCAGCAGTTTTGATAGTTCTAATGTGGATTGGTTTTAAATACGTGGATCATTCGGATATTACCAATTTGTTCACGATGCCTTTCCAAAGCGAGAAGTCAATAGAAATTAACCCCAATTATCAAGACAGAATTAGCATAGATTTGATCGCAAAAGGTTTATCACTTCCAACAAGTATGACTTTTGTAGGTAACAATTCCATATTAGTATTAGAAAAGGATCGAGGAAATGTTCGCCTGATATCAAATGGGGTCCTGCAAAAAGATCCTATTTATACTGTAGAGAATATCTCAAATGAGAAAGAACGAGGTTTGTTGGGCATTGCTGCACTTGACAAGTCCAAAGTCCTCGAAAAAATTCAATTCGATAATGATAATCATAAATTCCCAACATCTGCAAACAGTTTAATAAATACATCCTCATCCCTTAGAACTCCACATACCAATGATTCTACATTTAAAATATACCTGTATGTTACAGAAAAAACGATTGTACCTTCTAGTATCTATAATAATACTAATCAGCGTTTGAGTGAAACTACCCACAACAGAGTTTATGAATACAATTGGAATGGGTCTGGCAATGGAAATTTATCAAATCCCACTCTTTTGCTCGATCTACCAAGCGGACCCGATCCTTTTCATAATGGGGGAAAAATGCATCTTGACAAACAAGGAAATTTGTACATAATAATAGGAGACCTGGTTACCATAAATAATACTTTACAGAACTATCCAGGCGGAAAAGATAAATCTATTTCTGCGCCTAATAATTCATCCGTTATCATACGAATCAATCCTTTATCCGAATCAATTATCCCCAATGATAATCCATTTTACTCATATTATGATAACAATACCACCCTTCATTCAATGAAACTATATTATTCTTATGGAATAAGAAATGGTTTCGGATTAGACACAGATCCATTAACTGGAAAATTATGGGATACTGAAAATGGCGAAAGTAATTATGATGAAATCAACCTTGTCCAACCAGGCTCTAACAGTGGATGGAATAAGATAATGGGTCCATTCGGTAGAAGTAACAATACGCTACTTTCCGATTTGGTTTTATTGAATGGGTCCCACTATTCTGATCCTGAGTTTAGTTGGCGAGTTCCCGTTGGTGTTACAGATATCGAATTTTTAGAATCTTCACACCTTGGTAATGATCTAGAAAATAATATATTTGTAGGAGATATCAATAATGGTAATGTATATCTATTTAAAGTAAATTCAAATAGGACAGGGATCGATCTGCAGAAGAGCATATTTACAAGTGAGAAAGAAAAAGGATTGCAGGATTTAGTAGCTGATAATAAGAATGAACTAGAGAAAATCATTTTTGCAAAGAATTTTGAAGGAAGAATTACAGATATCGAAACAGGAACGGATGGAAGTTTGTATATATTAACATACTTTGATGGTCGAATATATAAAATATCTGCAACAGAAAGATAGTGGGTATGTCTAAGAATTAATTTTATCAATATCAAAAAAGATCGTAAATTTAGTTTGGATTGAAATGATGTTAATAACTGCATCTTACTATTATCGACTTGAATGCATGTTAAAGGGTCTTCCAATCATTGAAATTATCAAGTAATACAAATAGAAAATTAACATTGCATATATTATTTGTCCAATTGATTGAGAAAATGAACGATCACGTATGAAACATCATATGATTTAATGCAAAAGTCATGAAACAAGACAAGAT
>QCWC01000052.1 GCA_013114705.1 Candidatus Nitrosocosmicus sp.
CTAAACACGTCCCTCATAATTCTAATCAAATCCGTAAAAATAGGGAATCAACAGAAAGCATAGTTAGTAAATTTAGGTCAGGTGAATATTTGGTGTCAGTGTTTGGACTAGGCCATGTGGGTGCTCCGCTGGCTTCGGTTTGGCTCAGGTCAGGAGTCAGAGTCATTGGGATAGACAAATCAAGTAAGGTTATAGAAAATACAAAGAAGGGGATTACTCATATACCTGAACCTCTTGTTAACGAATCGTTTTCCATGGGACTACAGGAGAATCGGTTTTTCATATATGAAGATCCAGTGAAAGCGTCATTTGATTCTAAATTAAAAATGATATGCGTTCCAGTACTAATTAAAAAGAATAAACCTGATTTGTCGATAATTAAGGAAGTTGTCCTCTCAATTGGTAAAGGTTTAAAAATAGGTGATATCGTATCTATTCATCCTTCGATTCCGCCATTGACGACAGAAAAAGTTTTGTTGCCTTTGCTTGAAAGGACAAGCGGGTTGAAATCAGGAATTGATTTTTCAGTCATATATAATCCTGAACGAATCTATGAAGGGCGGGCCATATTTGACATAGAGGAAGGTCATCCAGGGATTGTATCTGCAGATGATCCATATTCTTTAGAAATAGCGTCAGCTTTATTTTCTCTTTTGTACAAGAAGGGAATAGTAAGCATACTCGGGATAAAAACTGCCGAAGCAGAAAAATTGTTTGAGGGTGTTTATAGAGACGTTAACATTTCTCTGGCAAACGAATTGGCAAGGTTATGCGACAAATTGAATATTAATTTTTGGGAGGCCAAGAAGGCAGCCAATTCTCAAAGTTTTTGTCATATTCATGATCCTGGTATAGGGGTAGGTGGAGCATGTATACCTGTCTATCCTCAATTCATCATCGATGTTGGATTGAAAAACAAATTAAACTGCAGAATTACGAAAACAGGTAGAGCAATAAACAATGAGATGCCTAAATATTCATTGAATAAGGCGTTAAAATTGATCAAGGGACACTACTCAAGAAAATCCAAAATATCAATTTTGGGTCTAGCATTCCGTGGCGGGGTATCGGATACTCGTTTATCACCAACTTTTGACTTGCTTAGAGAATTAGCAAAGTTGAAAATCAAAGATGTTATTGTACATGATCCGCTAGTAAAAGATGATAGATTATTGGCGAAATTTAAGGATGTTAGGTTGATTTCGGATTTAGATAAAGCTATAACTGGAAGAGATTTGATAATTTTGGCTACCAATCATAAAGAATATTTGAATATTGATTCATCTGTTTTGGGTAAAACGCCAATTTATGATGGACGAGGGTTTTTACATCCTGAGAAATTTGAAAAGGGTCTTTATGCGGGGATTGGCAGACCATCTGTTTGAATTTTGTAAATACTACAAAATAAAAGTCAACCTAAATAACACTTTTATTTATTTTATTACCCACCTGTTAGTATGGTCAAGACGCAATCCGCACAAAAATTAAGTTCAGGTTCTCAAGCACCGAATTTTTCATTGAAAGGAGTAGACAATAAGATACATAATTTGAATGAATTTAACTCTAAAGCTTTACTAATCGTATTTATCTGTAATCATTGTCCATACGTAAAGGCTAGGATTTCAGACCTTGTCTCACTGCAATCAAAATTTGCCCCTTCTGAGCTTCAAATAGTTGGAATTAATAGTAATGATCCAAGCTATGAGGGAGAGGGATTTGACAATATGATAAATTTTGCAAAGGAATATTCACTGAATTTCCCATACTTGATAGATGAGACACAACACGTTGCCAAGGAATTTGGAGCGGTTTGTACTCCGGATCCATTTCTTTTTGACGAGTCAAAGAAACTTGTTTTCCACGGCAAGATTAACAACGCTATAGAGCCAGATGCCATTCCAACGGTTCATACCATGGAAGAAAATATTCACAAAGTATTAGAGGGCAAAAAGAATGATATCTCAAAAGATTTTGATCCATCCGTAGGATGCTCCATAAAGTGGATCGGTTAAGTTTAATTTCGTAGTGATAGTTACAATAATGGCATAATGATTTCAGTTAAGTAATTATAAAATGGAATCCAATTAGCGCTATGGTAAATATAATAACAACTACTTTGGATAAAATTGATTTGTCTGATAATGTTGTGGTAGTTGGACTTGCTGAAGATGGGAGTATTCCAATTTACGTTGAAAAGAATTCAAAATTAAATCAGATATCGAACAAAATCAATAGTTTCGGACAGACACATTTGAAAAATATTAGGAAGTATGGCAAATTCATGACTTTGGCTACTAGTTTGGATGAAACCCCTATTACGATTCTCTTAGTAGGACTCGGTGAGTTAAATAAGTTAAATTCTGATCGCATAAGGCATATTGGGGGTCTTATTTCACTTCGATGCAAAGAGCTAAACTTTACTAGGATCAATATTCTAAAATTTTTTTCTGAACCCACGTTCTTCGAACCACTGATTGAGGGACTAGTGCTATCTCGGTATGAATTCAGCAAATTTAAAGAAAATAAATCCGAACAGGATCAAGATTTATCGTTTTCTGACAATTGTAATATAAACATAATTACTGACGGCAGCAAAAGAGAAGAGGAACTATCACAAATAAACAAAACCAAGATAATTTGTGATGCAGTTTTTTTTTCTAGAGACCTAGCCAACTCTCCTCCAAATCACATCAATCCAGGTACATTGGCTCATGCAGCAAAATCTTTAGAGTCTACAAATAATATTACTGTCCAAATATTAGATCAATCTCAAATCAAGGAAATGGGTTTGAATGGAATCATTTCAGTCGGCAAAGGGAGTCAAAATGAACCTAAAGTTATCATTGTGAATTATGATAATTCAGAAAAAAATGAAAAACCAATTCTTTTAGTTGGTAAAGCAGTCACCTTTGATACTGGCGGTATTTCTATTAAACCAAGTGATCGGATGGATGAAATGAAGTTTGACAAGAGTGGGGGATGCACAGTCTTGGGAATAATGAAAGCTGTAGGAAACCTTGCACTTCCAATAAATGTTGTAGCAATTATTCCCGCAGTTGAGAATATGCCCTCTGGATCATCTTACAGACCGGGGGATATTGTTCATATGTACAATGGTAAAACTGTGGAAGTACTAAATACTGACGCTGAAGGAAGGATGATTTTGGCCGATGCTCTATCTTATGGGATTTCAAAATATTCTCCAAAATACGTTATTGATTTTGCTACCTTGACCGGGGCTTGTATTATCGCGTTGGGAACTAACGTGGCAGGGGTTATTGGTAATAATGATAAATTAATTCAGCAATTAAAGGTCTCTGCCGGTTCTACTGGAGAAAAAATTTGGCAACTGCCATTGTATGAAGAATTCTTTGATCTCATAAAAAGTAATGTCGCATCTATGAAGAACATTGGGGGTCGAACAGGGGGAACGATAACAGCTGCTGCATTCTTATCTAATTTTGTCGAAAATATACCTTGGGCCCATTTTGACATTGCTGGAACTGCTTGGACCCAAGATGGTACGGCCGAGAAAAGCTATAACCCAAAAGGAGCTACCGGATTTGGAATAAGGTTAATACTAAATTTTTTGGAAAACAATAGAAATTTTGTCTAATTTACCAAAAACTTTTTGTTCTAAAAGAAAGGCGCCAGCACTGCTGTTTCCCAACGGCTCTCGCACGTCAGTATCCAGCAGCGACATTAGGTTTGACTTCCGGGTTCGGAATGGGACCGGGTCGGGCCCTAACGCTATGGCCGGCTAACCTAAACATGTAGTTTTCGTTAATTTAATCCTTACTATGTGAGCAAGATAACATGCCAAATTGATATTATAGATTAACTCTGAGTATAAACTCCATTCACTACTTAAGCAATTCATCTAAGAGCTAGCCTTGATAAGAAAAGCGCTATATAATAGTGCTTCTATCAGTATGTAGCTGTATTACAATAAGTCAATTTTTGTTATTTGATAATATACAATCTCATTTTGTGCAATTATGCTTCTGCTGAACCGTAGATTAACCACAAGGCAATATTCAAATTTCTTTTTAGTTGTTTGTATGTCTACTAATATATTGTCCGAATCCAGGATTTATATAAAAGATCGACGAATATTATGTAAAGATTGGATAAACGCAGTAATTTGATTCATAGGGTTGCTGTGCTTGATCAGGACTTGTGTCAGCCAAGAAAATGTGGACTTGAATGCATAATATATTGCCCTGTAAACAAAACCGGTGGTGAGTGTATTATCCAGAGACCAGATGATGGGAAGGCAGTAATTTCCGAAGATTTATGCACAGGTTGTACTATATGCATTAAGAAATGTCCATTTGATGCGATAGTAATTGTCAATTTAGCCCAAGAAATAGGCGTTGATAAGATTCATCAGTATGGAATAAACAGTTTTAGATTATACAAGATACCAATACCTAAAGAGGGAACTGTGACCGGATTGGTGGGTAGAAATGGAATGGGAAAATCTACCATTATAAACCTCCTGTCAGGAAACCTGAGGCCTAATTTTGGAGAATTTGAAAAAGCTCCTTCTTGGGATGAAATATTGAAAAGAACAACCAATATAGAGTTACGAAAACATTTTGAAAAAATTCAAAACAAAACGTTGAGAACTTCTATAAAACCTCAGCTCGTTTACCTAATACCCAAAGTATTTAAGGGAACTGTTGCTGAATTAATGAAAAAATATGATGAAAGGAATGTGACTCAAACTCTTGTCTCGGACTTGGGCCTGAGTAATTCATTGAATAAACAATTGAATACACTGAGTGGAGGAGAGTTACAACGTGTTGCTGTTGCTGTAGCTGCTGCTAAAGATGCAGACTACTATTTTTTTGACGAACCTTCATCTTTTAACGATATCTTCCAAAGATTGGCAGTAGGTAGGGTGATAAGTAATCTAGCAAAAGAGGGAAAAAGTGTAATGATTGTAGAACACGATATGTCATTACTGGACTATTTATCCGACAATATTTACATAACATATGGTGAGCCAGGTGCTTATGGGATTGTTTCGTCTTTACAGAGTACCAAGGTTGGAATTAATAATTTCTTGGAAGGTTATATCCCAACAGAAAATATCAGGTTTAGGGACAAGGCTTATAAATTTGATATTTCAAGCGTCATCGAATCCGTCCTCTCAATGTCATCAATTATACAATACCCCGCTCTTGAAAAAACCCTTGGACAGTTTAGAGTAAAAATAGAAGGAGGAAGTATCCAACAAGGCGAAGTTATAGGAATAGTGGGGGCAAATGCATTAGGTAAAACAACCTTCATGAAGATACTGGCCGGTGTAGATAAATTGGATAACGGAAGTCTGGAAACGAATGCAAAGATATCTTACAAACCACAATACCTGAACCAAGAAATAGAGGGAGATGTTCGATCACTGATTTACTCAGTCAATAATGGTCCATTTGAGGGAACCTTAGCTGAAGAACATGTATTTTCCCCATTAGGTTTGAAGAAACTTTATGACAAATCAGTAAAAGGTTTAAGTGGTGGGGAGCTCCAGAAGGTGGCAGTTTCATTGTCTTTGATAAGAGAGGCAGACATATACGCTCTAGATGAACCTTCTGCATTTTTGGACATTGAGGATAGGATAATTATAGCCAAGTTTATACAACGATTTATTAAATCCAAAGGAAAATCTGCATTAATTATCGACCATGATATCCAGCTAATAGATCTTGTTTCAGATAGACTTATCATATTCGATGGAACACCAGGAGTAGAAGGTTCGGGTACAGCTCCAATTTCCAAAGAGACGGGAATGAATGAATTTCTTAAATCTCTTTCGATTTCATTTAGAAGAGACGAAACTTCCGGCAGGCCCAGAGTAAACAAAGAAAATAGTAGACTAGATAGGCAGCAGAAAACAGAAGGAAATTACTATTATTTAAAAAATTAAAAGATACTATGAAACCAACATCATGAGTAAACATTTAAAAATGTTACTGCGAGGAACGTTACCAGAAGATGAACTGAAAGTACTTTACTCATCATATGATATTATAGGTGATATCGCTATAATTAAGATCCCTGAATCGATTATGCATAATAAGCATGTAATAGGAAAGATGTTGATCGAAAATATAAAGAATATCAAAACAGTTCTAAATCAGAGTAATTCTGTTTCAGGAGAATATAGATTGCGTGGCGTTGATTTTATTGCTGGTCAAGAAAAATACCTTACAATTTACAAGGAATTTGGTTGTAAATTTTTGGTTAACGTGGCTACGTCATATTTTTCGCCAAGATTGTCCACGGAGAGACTTCGGATTTCAGAGTTGGTAAGATCGGGTGAATCAGTTTTGAATATGTTCGCAGGCGTTGGTACATTCTCAGTTGTTATGGTGAAAAAAAAACCTATCAGAGTTCTTAATATTGATTCTAATCTAGATGCGTATATCCTGAGCGTGATAAATTCTAATATTAATAGGGCTGGTCAGCGTATTGTATCTCTTCATGGTGATGCAAGGAAGATACTTCAATCCCCTAATTACCTAAATAGTTTTGATAGAATCTTATTACCGTTACCTGAAAGGGCACATGAATTCTTGGATGTTGCATTGTCATCTTTAAAGCCATCAGGGGGTACTTTGCATTTTTTTTCTCACGTTAAGAGTGAAACCAAGAAAAACGCCGTCTCAGATTCCGAAACACACGTTACTAGATTACTTTCAAAATTTGATTGTAGTTACCAAATTGATCATACGCAGATTGTGAGAGATGTGGCGCCTAGAATATATCAAACAGTTACGGATCTTTTTGTTCGTCGAAAATAATTCTTCCATTCATTTATTGTTCCTTTTCATTGATGGTTAGTGTGATTCCTATCCATCCTAGTATGAAGCAAATTACTCCGACTATAACTGCAACAGTAATCTTTACAAGTAGTATACCATAATCTGTAGCAAACAAAATGTAGACATAAACTGAAAAAAATACAATTGCAATCAATAACAAACCAATTCCCTTCATCTTTTCTACTCCTTTCATAATTTTGTCATTCCAAAGCTCTGGTATTTAAAGTATCGAATTATTCACTCTTTTTGTTCAACGAAATTGGTCTCGGCTCTTCAATCGTTCTAAGATAGTTATCCTCTAAATTTTTTAAGAAATAATCTTGCGTAAGATCTTCGTTATTTAAGAAAGTAGCAATCGCTGTACCACCTGCCCCTGCACCTTCCTTTACAAATCCCTCGGCATATGCTCTAAGGCCCATTTTTGTTGATTTATGCAATGCCAAATCGATATGAAAGACTGCTACATCTTGATCAATCTGATCCAATAAGCCAATTAGATCCGACTTTTCATCGTTATACAAGTATGATGTCGTTCCTAAGCAGACATTGTGTTTCAAATCAATATCTAGTGATTTCATTATTTTCACGATGCAGCACATTTGAGTTCCGCCTGCGAGGATAACTTTCTTGCCGTTTGATATAACCCCATCGGCAATTCCTGCAGCAGTTGGCATCATTGGGTCCCCGAGGTTGGATATAGCCTTGAACGGATCATTCGAACAATCACCAGTCTTTAAACCGGATCTAACCAAAGCCAATTCTATTAGTTTATTTTTCAGAAGATGTGGATTATCGGGCATACTGCTACCAACTTTGTTAAACGCATTAACACCCATTGCCTGCATCACTCCAAGAGCGGTCGTCGTACCTCCCGGTACGCTTTCGCCTAAGATAATAGTATCATTTACCTTGGACATTTGTTTGCCCAGCATCTTACCCATTTCATAATTTTCCACTGTTTTATGATAATCCAACCCTGGTTCGTCAAGAATATTTTTTCCTGCAGGAGAGTTAATGCTAACATAGGGCAATTTTGGTTTTATTTCTGATCCTGAATCAACTACGTAGATAGGGATACTGGAAATATCGAGTGCAGTCTTTGTGATGATGGCCGGTGTAGGTTTTCCGTCAGGAGTTGCTGGAATAACTCTAACCGATTTACATTCCCCATAATGAATATACTCTGCGTCTGCAGGAGGAGTATACTTTATCAAATCTGGGTTGGCCCCTGCCACTGTTAAACCCGGTATAGTAGATGTGGCGGTGTACGAAATTAGAAAAATAAAAGCAGATTTGTCTGACTTGAATGCTTGAAGTTCATGTATATCATTTCTAGAACTAATACAGTTGATAAAACTACTGGGCACCAAAACATTAACTAATATTAAATATAAAATCTTACTTTGGTTGATAGGTCATTTGGATTATCTGTTCAGTAAGAAAAACCGAAAAAACTGCGCACATTACGAGGGGAAGTGCCAATTGTTGTAATAATTTTGATTGGGTATCAATGCAGATTCATGCATCTAAAAAGAGTATAGATCGCATACTAGATTGTTTTACTTTCTCCGGAATCTTTTACAAAGATTGAATGATTAGGTCATTTCTCACAAAGTTTTGATTAATCAAAAAGTTTAATATTTTTAGTGAGGATCAGAATATCAATTCGATTCAATTCATTATATTTTTTCTATAAATGTTATTTCTCCTCTAAATGCTCCTCTGATTCATCATTGCCAATGGGTCCAGACACTTGTGAATCAATTACGCAGAAGATATTGACAAATACCATCGGGAGTATCTTATCTAAAGTCATATCGGTATACATCTTGGTATTATATTGATTTAGAGTGTTCATAATGTAAATGCCCTGCAAGGTCAAACTATTAAGTTCAGATGTTGATCCTCTTATTTGACTGTCTACTTGTTGCTTTTCGACAAGCTTGCTATCAATTCGTGTCTTAATTTCTTTTCATTCAGTTTTTTTATTGTTTATCTCATCCTTCAAATCCTTTAACTTCTTTAAGTCGTCAATAAATATTTGCCAGTCCTGAATACTGTAGTTTCTCGCTCTATTATCAGGTTTGTTATCTGCATCTGTATTAGCAGGGAATAATACAAAATTACCGCTTAAGAAGGCCTTCATTAATAGACTTATTCCAATAACGTCAATTGTGGTTACACCCTTGTCTTGTAAATAATCCAAATTCCGTATTGCGGAAACTTTTGTATGTATGTACTCTCTATAAGCTGGAATTTCATTTTCTATGTTTCTTTTTTCCTCATTTAGCTGATTTATTGTTGCTTCGAATCCAAGCTTGTTGTTATACTGGCTTCTGACATCTTTGAGGAATTTTTTTATTGATAAAGAAAGGTCAATATTATTAGCCAATGCTATCCCCGAAATAAGGTTGGATAATTGCTCAAACTCTTTCATTCCAAAACCCATGCTCTGCAATTCGTTGAGATTATTGATTGTTTCCTCAAAACAGGAAACTCGATATTCCAGTGATGTAACTTGTCGCGATAGATCATTTCTGAGTTGGATATGGGTATCGATATTTTTCTTATATGCATGAAATTCTTCTCTAAGGGTATCCATACTATCGTAATCTTTTATTATTTTGCTTGGATCAAAATCATACTTTTCAAAATCATTAATCGCCTTGGCAAAATTTCTGTAAATTTTTTTGATATCTATATTATAATTATTTTTTAAAACGTCTTGCAAATCTGAATACCATTTTAGATACTGAAGGATGGAGTTTTCTTTTTGGTATAAATTATCCAATTGTTCTGTTTTTTTATTTAATTTGCTTTCAAAATCTTGGATGCGATTAGTTAGTACTTTTAATTGTTTTTCGAGATTGAAAATATGTATTTTCTTGCCTTCGATGTACGTTGACAATTCTGAAACCTTTGGGATAGTGTACTGTTCTCTAAATTGATTGAGGGGTTCTTTATGAAGGTCGATTTTATCAGACATGTCATCAAGCGTTGGTGCAAATTCAATCAAGTTTTTAGCCCATTCTACTAAATCTTCGGGACGTATGTTATTGTTCTTACAGCCTTCGTATATCTTGCTAATGAATTCATATAATTCATTATTATCATTTGGCAGTGATGATCGGTTCTCCTTAATTTGATCAGTCAAATCTGACTGGGTATTGAGGTGCAATTGTGAAGTAGATCCTGATAGTTGATTGTCATTCGCCGGGTCAAAATAATCAAGTTCAAATTCGTCATTTACGTTAAATTGTTTTAACATATTGGTAATTCGAAATCCTGTTATGCATTCATTGATTGAGATATCCGAATGATTCAAAATCTTTATGAATCTTCTGATTTCCTCCACATTGTCCTCTCCAATATCTTTTTTCCATGCATGGACTGTATTGAAAATTGAGCCTTTTGACCGTCCTGTTTCTTCATTGATCTGGTCGAGTTTTGGATTTTAGAAATTTCTTAATGATTATTCTTTTTTCTTCTTCTGTAATCTTAGTCATTATAATGTAGTTACGAGTAAATTAACAAAACACGTTTTTATGAGTTGTTCAAAACCTTGGTCAAAATAGTCAAAATGATAGTCAATAATTCAAAAATTTAGTCAAAAATCATAATTGGCTAGTCTTCTACACATGAATAGAAATAGGGATAGTTTAACAAACTATTTACTCATGAAACTAAGAAATTCATTCTTATTCTTGAACTTGAATACAAAATTATTCTCTTTTTCTTCTCTGATCGACGAAGTCTTCTTGGATCCATAATGATGACCTGGTAATACAACTAACTCGCTATCCAGATTGATTAATTTGCCATAAATCGAATCAAACATCTCGCTTGCACTTCCACCAGGTAAGTCCAGACGACCACAACTGCCCACAAATATAGTATCGCCTGTAAGTATCATTTTGTTGTCCAAAATCAGACAAATGCTGTCCTTAGAATGTCCGGGTGTATGGATAATGTCTATGGTGGAATTCCCAAAAGTAATCCGATCTCCATCTTCTAATGCACTATCCTTGTGAAGGGGAGAGGAAGTATGTTGCATAATCTTGGCTCCTGTTAGCTTTGCAACTTGTTCGTTACCAATTGTATGATCAAAATGAGAATGAGTGTTAATAATGAAATTAATTTTAAGAGCATTCTTCTTTATGTATTCAAAGATTACCTCCAAATCCCAAGAAGGATCTACTATAATGCATGAATTATTTTTTTCATCAATCAGTAGATATGTAAAGTTTGCCATTTCACCAACTAAGAATTGCTCCACCTTCAATTTTTATTAACGACTCCTCTTTCAGTTTCAAATGGGATGCCTATTTTTTTTACGATCAACTTGCCTATTACAGATGCAGCATTATTAAAGTGTCCATGTTTAGGTCTGTGAAAAGTTATAGTGGTATCAGCAATTATTGTTTTGTCCTTTATTTCTCCAGTGTCTGGATTCAAACCAGAAGGTATATCTACTGAGAGAACATATGAATTACCTTTTCTAGTATTGATGAAACTAATAATACTAGAATAGGGTTCATTAATATTTCCTTTTATACCAGTACCAAAAAT
>QCWC01000053.1 GCA_013114705.1 Candidatus Nitrosocosmicus sp.
TCCCTTTCAATTCTTTTAGAACTTGTTTCTCATAATAGGATAGTTGCTCATTATCTTTGTCATCTTTCTTTAGCTTATCTAGCTTCAGAGGCAAGATGCTATCACCTTTATTCTTTGTAGAACCAGAAGCATCATCTTTGTTATCTTTTTTGGTTTTTGAATTATTGGTTTTAGGTGCAGTGGAAGCTGTTAGATTTGCAGTTGATTTTGAAGCTGTTGACTCTATTGGTGAAGCCTTTTTGGTATTCTTTGTAGAACCAGAAGCATCATCTTTGTTATCTTTTTTGGTTTTTGAATCTGTTGACCTTTTGGTACTATTACTATTGCTTATCATGATAACTGTATCTTATGTTCATAATAAATATCTTAATTATTGTCATTTCATTTATCCCGAAATTGACAGACAGTTATAGACAATAAACGATAATTACACTTTGCATATTAAAATTATCGCTAAAAATGAGAAACAAATTTTCTTAATATCGACTCTGTTAGAAATCCTGGAACCTACTGGAATTTTCGCGAATAATTAGGAACAATACATAGGTTGGAATTGTTTTTGTCAATACCTGATAGAGTGGAGTAGAAAATATTAATCGTCGGCTATTATCAAAATGAATCGGATTTATTTGATCGCTTTAAAGTTGTTGCATAATGGCATTACACTAACAAATATGAAAGATTGTGATCCTAATATTACACTGACATTCACTTAGACTATATACAAAATGACTATTAGAACTACACAAGTACACTAAACATGAATCCTCAAGATATCATGAATTGTAACACGGATGAGCTAACTAGATTAAAAGACAGTTATAAATATATTAATTCAAACTATGAAACTTTTAAAAAATACTATAAGAATCAATTTGTCGCAGTCAAAGATACCGAATATTTTGACAACGACAGTAACTTGGAGAAGTTAGTTGAAAGGATAACACTTAGTAACACTAACAAACTAATAGCAATAGAATTTATCCATCCATAAAATCATACCAAAAACAATTTCAACTACTAAAAGCTGACTCTTCAGATTTCACTAGTCATTTCTTTGGCTGGGTAAGTCATTAACTTTGGGCATAATAAACAGTTAAAAAAAGATTTTATTATCTATAAATACTAGATGATTGACGATCTATTTCTAAATTTGAATGGTAGGTATCACTATACACTACTTCATCTCTAGGAATTTCGATTTCCTTTACCGTAACAGTTAATGGTGTTAAATCTATAACATATTTTCTATTGCAGTTAATGTTATAAACTGACGTATATTCAAACTTGCCAGTCTTTTCAAATCTTATCTCATGCCCATGGATATCTATAAAAGTTTCATTCAGAATTTCTGATGCTTTTAAACGTAATCCGTCAATCATTTTTCTCATTTTGTCGTTAAATTTATATCTAAACTATACTTATTATTTTATTTCAATATAGATCTCGTAGAACATGATGATACCAAGATCAATATTTCTATTTGTTTATATGTTGATGTTCTGAAAGGAATTATAACCATATTTGGTACCAATTTCAAATTAATCAAAAAAACATATGAAGATTAAAATTAAATTTTTGTCATCATCAAGCCTGTAATTTAGTTGATTCCTAGATATCAAATATACGGCTTCAGCGCGATGATTACAAGCTTAGTAACACGGTTTTGATGAATACTATTATATCCTATGATTAACTGATATAGAGATTCAATTGAGTGGAAATATCCACAAAAAGCTTTTCTAATCTAGCTCCGAACCACATTTAAAGCATTTGAGATTGCCAACTATGTATTCATCCATTCTAAAGCCGCATTTTATACAATCAATATTGTGTTTTCCATATCTTTCATCAGATCTATGAGAATTCACTAGTTCTTCTAACTTGATGCACTGAAACAACAAATTAGGAATGACAATAATTTTCATTCTACCAATTATGGAAACAAATTTCTATTAATGATTGTCAATATATTTTAAATGATTCTATATAGTTAAGGGTGATAATCTGATTCGTTAGATCGATTAAAAGTACAATATAGTATATTATCTGGTAATTTCTTTACTAAAAGTTGTATGTTGGTTTCAATTTATGTGATAATACATGTATGTATGTATGATTACAATTCTCAGGTATCTTTCATGCTTTCAAATATTCAAAATATAATAACAAATAGAGAAATGGACGCCACCTATGCTATTGACTATTTGTTTTCATTGTCGTAGTAGTAGAATTTGAATTTCCAGGTCCTGAAGTAGTTGTAGTAGTGGTAGTAGTGGACTGAGAGCCATTGCCATTTACAGGAGCAGAATTGTTACTATTATTAGAGGCTTGACCTATCGATTCAAAAGTGTTCTCAATATTATTGTTTACAGCATTTTGTATGGAATCTGTTAGACTTTGTGCATGTGCAACTTGTATAATAGATATTAAAATCAAGGCGCCTAGGATATAACTAACGTTCATGGATTGAGATGTGAATTATACTATAAAAAGATACCGGTATCGGCTCTTAAAAGTGATATTTTGATTAGAACTACAATTTGCCTCCATATATCCTATTGTGTAAAGCTTACGTCTCTTGTTTAATAAAACATTTATTTCATTGCAATGACAATTCATGGTAACTCTGATATTTCATTATTGAGTATGGATATTACATCTGTAAATGAATACTTTATAATTTGTTCATTTCTTACATGTTTTGGAATTTTGTGAACTTGTTTCTTGTAATTGTCTACTGTTTACTTGGTCTAGAAACCAATACTTGATATCCATTAATCAAATAATAATAATCATCATCATCAGCCATTTTAATATGCTGCAATGGCCGAATTATCAGTATTCTTTGCATAATCCATAAGTAGAGTTACAAGGTTCGAGCGCCAACTCATATGATCTATTTTTGTATTTTAGAAACTGGGTTTCCTGTGAAGAATTAGAACATCATAAAAATATTGCAGAATTAATTTAACAAACCCTGATATTTAATAGTCATCTCATTATATTCATTCAAACTTTTTTCTACAGATTAATGCAATCACTGACGTACCCACAAAAGTAGCCGTCCAGTATATCCATAGATCACTCCATACTCCAGATAGTAATGCTGGAGCCAATGAACGTGCAGGATTCATTGATGCTCCAGATATAGATGCCAAAAACAAAATGTCTAATCCAACAATACCTCCAATCACTATTCCCCCAAATCCTTTCAAACCTTTTGTATAAACGACAGTCAATATTACAGCCATCAAAAGTGCTGAAGCTAAAACTTCTATTCCAAATATTAACGGTAAAGGATATGAATAATTAGGCGCATTAGTTCCAAGATTTGCTTCATTACCTATTACAACGCTTACAAAAAGACTTGCTAGGAAAGCACCAACGAGCTCCGCGAAAAGGTACAAAACAAATAGTTTTCTTGTAATGTGCTTTGTTATCAAAAACCCAAAAGATACAGCAGGATTAAAATGAGCCATAGAGATTTTTCCAAAAAGATATACACCTATGGCAACACCCACAAAAGGAGCAAATGCAATAAATGGTAAACCTAAAACACCACCTAACTTTGCATCAATGACTACTGAACATGTGGCTAAAACTACAACAATAAAAGTTCCTATAAGTTCAGCGATAAACCTCTTTTGATTAACAGTCAGTTTGCCAACTACAGATTCAAAAGAAGATTCCTTTGACATGCTATATTCTCTAATTACATGAGTATCGCTTTAACCAACCAAAAGAGTCATCATTTAGATTGGAATTTTATTATTTTGGTCTTGATGAGAATCAATTATTTCCAATACTCTTTTTTCAATTTCATCTCTTATTTCTCTCACTTTCTCTATTGGCTTGTCTTTTGGATCTTCTATACCCCAATCTATAACTTTTGGTATAAATAAAGCAGGACAGAACTTGTCATCCATACAGCCCATATTAATAATAGTTGTTGCATTTCGCATCATGTCTTCTGTCAAATCTTTGGGCTTTTACTTGCTGATATCAATTTCGACCTCCTTCATAACCTCTGCCGCAATGGGATTGATTTGTGAAGTTGGAACTGTACCAGCACTAATAACCTCATAACCTTTCGGAGCATACTTTCTGAAGAAACCCTCAGCCATTTGGCTTCGTCCAGCGTTTTGAACACATACAAAGAGAATAGTTTTTGCATCTTTGTCACGCTCTCGTTTACCAAATGAAAATTTCACCTATATTGCACCCTATCCTATTCTTTAACAGCTTTGATAGATATGCTAGTGATTTGTCTTTTTTCTTGATCTTCTTTGCCTTCATCTAGTTCCATATACAGTTTCTCATCAAGTATCTCAACGTTGGTAAAACCTGCTTTCTTAATACTATCAATGTAATTTTCTTTCGTTAGGGCGCCATCGATACAACTGCACCAGTTTTCCGCATTGATAGAGTCTGCATCTATTTCTTTAGAGGTAACCAAATCTGATATGATCATCATTCCTTTTCTGTCTGGTTTAAGTATTCGGTAGATTTCTCTGAACGTATCTTCCTTGTTAGTGGTCAGATTAATAACACAGTTACTTATAACTAAATCCACAGAATTATCTTCAACTGGTATTCTTTGTTCAATATCACCATGTCTGAACTCTACATTTCTATAACCATGTTTCTCAGCGTTTTCTCTCGCTTTTTTGAGCATATTTTCTGTCAGATCAATTCCAATCACCTTACCACTTTCTTTCACTAAATTGGCTGCAAGAAATACATCTATACCTGCACCTGAACCTAAGTCGACTACGGTATCACCTTCTCCTATATCTGCAAATCTAATAGGATTTTACAACCTACTCCTAATACAGAGGATTCGGGAATGAGATTCAATTTGTCAGAATCATATCCAACAGCTTTTGATGATTCAAGCGGAGTTAAGAGAATTTCAGATGGAGTGCCGCAGCAATCACTTGAGGGCATACAACATGAATTAGAATTACCATCTAAAGCAATTTTTCCATATTGCTCTTTGATTTTTTCTTTTAAATGTGATGATTTATCCATAGATATAGGTTTACTAGAAAAACTATTTAAGTTGGTAAGAGAAATGGGGTAAACCAAGTGAAATTATGGAAACTATAAGAAAATGGAAATAGTAAAATAATATCCAGATCATCAAGGCTACCAATACTTGAGGATGATAATGATTCTTGCGATTTCTATGGTTATAATGTGGAGAGTTTAATGAAGGAAACAGCTGAACTGAGAAATATAATTACTAAAAGAGGAACGCTAGAAATCTTGATACCACTATGTTGTTCCACTGATCCTGTTAGATATATCGCATCTAGAAAATCAAAGAAAGGTTTCAGTAGTAAAACTCTTACTACTCGCTTAAAGGAGTTAGAGAAAAATGGTATTCTAAACAGACAATCCTTTAATGAAATTCCACCCCGAGTAGAATATCGACTTACCCCAAAAGGTCAAGAACTTGAATCAATTATTAATTTGCTTCAATGGATGAGGAAATGATCAGTTAAATAGACATCTCCGACCAAATAGATCAGACTACTAGGAAGCAGGGGTTGTTTCTACACTGCTAGATATTCTGTAAAGTGCACCTTGGCCTCCATCTGCCCTGCTGTAAGTTAATATATAAAGGTCTCCATCAGGACCTGTTTCAATATCTGTTATTCCCTTGAATCCACTACCCAATGTTATCGAAGAAATCTCATCTTCAGTTGATACAACCAAGTCATCTGCTATGTCTGGATTATTATCAAATTGAAGACCATTTCTATTTTCATTTACTTCAAAGAAGAATAGATTGCCTCGAGTTATATCCCCCACAAATATATTGTTTTGATATTTCTGTCCCAAATTACCGGACTTTAAAAATTCCAAATCTGTAACACCTCTTGATTGTTCCCAACTCAAAAGCGGATCTGCATAATTTGATCCATGAAATGTAACTAAATCATCTTCTGTTACAGTTGGTGAACCAGAGATCGGTCCCATAACCAATTTCCATCCGCTATTAAACCCTGGTTCTACTAGATTTATTTCATCATATAGATCTTGACCGTTTTCCGCATTCCATAATTTTCCGGTTACAGGATCAAAGTCCATCCCAAAACTGTTTCTTATACCATATGCGTAATATTTTGATAACAGGTTGGAATCGGTGTTCTCACCTACTTGTACGAATGGATTGTTAACCGAGGGGGAACCATCAGAAGGATCTACTCTGAAAATAACACCACTATCATCGGGAGTAGGTCCATCATGAATATTCTGTAACTGTCCTTCCCTTTGGAGTTCTCCTACTATTGCATATAGTTGATTGTCAGGTCCAATCTTGACCTTTCCTCCTTGGTGGTTAGTTCCCGGACCGGCTGGCAAATCCAAAAGAATTGTTGGATTTGAAAGGGATTCTCCATCCCATGTATATTTATATACCTTATTCCTTAATTCGTTACTACTTGATGCTGATGTTGAAGTTTCCTGCATTTGTTCATCTGATTGAGTACCCGTTGCAGTAACAAAAACAAATACATCAAATTCTTCAGATTGGTTGGTATTATTTTTAGAGTCACCAATAATGTCTTTTCCAATTGCTATACCTAAAAGTCCTCTTTCATTTTTACTATTGACATTGTTTAATTCCAGTATTGGTTGTAAACTGGTTGGATTGTCAAGCTCTAATTTTGATATTGTGCCCTCCTTATGTGTAATAAGGATTGAATTGTCAGTAAGAAATGCCATGCTAGTAGGAGATTGCAATCCGTCCGCTACAAGATCTAATTTTAATGAGGGATCTTCTAGTACCGGTAATTCTTGTGAAAATGCAGGCATTAAATTATTGTTTGTGCAGATAATTGCCACAACTATAGATGTAACAAGGAAAAATTTTAATGGCAAGCGGTTACTAATTGAATTTTTAAAATAATGATCAATCCAATTCATTTGACTTATTTGACATTCATATTATTAATATGTTACAGCATCTAAAACAAACATAGAAATTTATTCATGATTTAGTGGTATAGTGTATTTATTTGCAAGAATTAAAACCAAACTATTAGCAGCAGTAGCAGTAGCAGTAGCAGAACGACAACTATGAAAATGATAAGGTTGTTGTGGATACTTTCGTTATCTACAACTAGATTTTATTATTTCTTAATTACTACTGTCAATAAATAATCTAGACCTGTGCTCTTGTCTACTGAATATGGATCTATTGTTTCTAGTCCTCGGCATCACTTTGTGATATTAACTATACTTAGGTAAGTATATAAACTGCTGACTATTAAGTATTAAGATATAGGGTAGTAAAGTCAAGTTGGTGGAAGTCAATGCCTCCAAACATTATGAAGAAAAAGAGGGAGATTATATTCGACCAAGATCGATTGAGAACATGGAATTCAAAAGTTGTCCTGTTTTTAATACATTTAATATAATTGGTAAAAAATTTTCTATATTGATTCTACGCAATATGATTTACGATAAACAAACCCGATTTAATGAGTTTCTTAATTCTATAGAGGAGATCAATCCAAAAACACTCTCAATACGGCTAAAGGAAATGGAAAAAGATGGTCTTATAAGAAGACAAGTGTATGACGAGACCCCCATCAGGATAGAATACTATCTTACACAAAAGGGTAAAGAACTACAACCCATTCTGGAACAAATGGCATTATTCTCAGTAAAGTATTGTTGTGACCAAATATTCGATAGCCCTGACCCAATTAAAATTGAAAAAATTACTGCTAAATCACTTCGAAAATATATTTAGTTTGGGATGCACTCCATATTACACAACATAAACTCATAAAAGTTTTAATCTTTTTTAAGATTTTGATTCGCTATGAGAATGATGATTTAGATTAGATATAACCTGTCCTGTATCCAAATGTGTTCGAAAACCGATCTAAATACCTTTTTTGCTCAATGTGTTTAACTAAAATAAAACACTAATCACATGATCACATGTTTTCTCATTTGAACTTTATACTAAACAATCATCATGTTTATATAGGATTAAATGATCTTGGTTTCTAACTATATAGTCCGTTTAAAGTATATAGAATAGCTTCATATGTCTCCTCTTGTAAGTATCAATCTTCCATGTTGATTTCACTTACCAAAAGTTCACTTACCAATTTATATACTTACCTAAGTATAGTTAATAACATAAGGAAAGTTACCTATGATCGATAAAAGACAAGAAAAAAATAATAATTTAATCAATGAAACTACTACTGTTAGTCGTCATGCATGGCTCACATTAGCAATACTGAGCAGCACACTTTTGACGGTTTTTTTCTCAGAAACTATGCTCCTACCAGCAATTCCTGATATAATAACTGAGTTTAATATTTCCTATGGAACTGCCGCATGGATATTTAGTGCATATCTGATCGTCGCAGCAGTAATGACTCCCGTTGCAGGCAGGCTATCCGATCTATTCGGCAAGAAGAAGGTATTGTTGACCATGTTGGGGATTTACATAGGTGGACTAATCATCGGAGGATTTGCTGACAATATAATATTGTTGCTCATAAGTAGAGTAATCCAAGGTGTGGGGTTAGCAGCTATTCCAGCAGCTTTTAGCCTTCTTAGAGACACTTTTCCACCAACTAAACTTTCAATTGCTGTAGGTGTATTTGGATCCGCATATTCTGCAGGCTCAGTGATAGGACTTTTGGTTGGAGCAAGTATTATTCAATTCTTTGGATGGCATACAACCTTCTTGGCAATAGTACCTTTTACTGCTGTGGTAACACTATTAATAATTAGGTTTGTCAAGGAAGGCAAGGCTTCGGAGAACAAATTCTCATCGAAAAATATTCAACATCCAAAATCAGTAATAAAAAGCAACTCCTTTTCTATCGATTTGAAAGGAGTTTTATCTTTATCAGCTACTATTTCATTCTTTCTGATTGCACTTACGATAATTCAAATTGGAATAAATATCGATAATTTACAACAGATTGTGGGCGCATTTGCGATATCGGCTATTGCGTTATCCTTTTTTATTACAATCGAAAGGAGAATGAAAAATCCCTTTGTCAATCTAAATCTATTAAAGGATAAGATATTGTTACCATCTTACATCCTGTTAATAGCCACTGGAATTACAATGTTTATGATATATCCAGCAATTGTTCAAATGGTTAGAAGTCCAATTCCATTAGGATTTGGAGGTAGTTCTGTGGATGCTGCGAACGTACAACTGCCATTTATGATCGGCTTTTTAGTGTTTTCTAGTATTACGCCGTTTATCATAAACAGAATAGGGGGTATAAGACCAATTATTATAGGAGGCATTGTTAGCCTAGTTGGTGCATTAGCACTATTGGCGTTTCATTCAACAGAACTTGCGGTGTCAGTAAGTTTGGCAGTATTGGCAAGTGGTCTTTCTCTTACTATGACAGCTGCATGGAATTTGGTCGTGTCAAAGTCTCCTACAGAATATACTGGAATTTCGGTAGGCGTCGGTGCATTATTGCTCTTTATTGGAATGGCTATTGGCCCTGCCTTGGCGGGAGTTTACATGGCGAACCATGAGACGATTACCGGAGTACAAGGATCATACCCGTCAACTAATTCCTATAACCTTGTATTCTTAACTGCGGGGCTTCTCTCGGTAGTTACTATTGTTTTCGCTATATTGCTAAAAAGAACCAGTTCATTAAGGATTGCATAGTGTCTGCGGGAGTACTTTATTTAATTTGTCTTCAATAATTTTATCATGCATGTAAAGGGGGTTGGACAAAATTATAGAGTATTACTATTACTTAGGCATGCAAAATCAAGCTGGAAGAATAAGGAGTTAGATGATCATGATAGACCATTAAACAAGAGGGGTAAAAGAGACGCGATCAAAATGGGAAAGTATTTAAAAAAGATCAATATGATACCCAATGCAATTGTTACCTCATCTGCACTTAGAACAGTTGAAACAACCTCTCTTGTTTGTCGACATTGTGATTATGACGGACCAGTAGAGGTGAATTTTACATTTCATAAAAGTGGTGTCTATTCTTATATCCGCGCCATATCTCAAACTCCTGTTGATAGAACTAGGCTATTCCTAATCGGACATAATCCAGAATTAGAAGAATTGGTAGAGATGCTAACACATAGTTCCTTAAAAATGTCTACATGTACGCTTGTGCAAATAAATATGTACATACCAAATTGGAGTAATATTATTTCTCAGAATGATTTTAGATCTGAAATAATGAATATTTGGAAACCTTGAAATTGAGATGCTGTGAATGAAGTATTGTTTTGTCTAAATATATTTTTCTATATTCAGAATATGGA
Organism: Candidatus Nitrosocosmicus sp.; assembly: GCA_013114705.1. Lineage (GTDB taxonomy): Archaea > Thermoproteota > Nitrososphaeria > Nitrososphaerales > Nitrososphaeraceae > Nitrosocosmicus. Next base: position 10,306 of record QCWC01000053.1, read on the forward strand.
TTTAATAATATGATCGAATTTATTTCTATTATCCTTAGGTGTCCTTTCTAAAGTCAACCGTATATTTTTGAATGGATAAATTCTTCATATATCTATAATCTAAGAACTACGGATGATTCAAATAGCTTCTATCCACATTTGTATTAGGTTGGAGTATTATTATATCCAGTATAACCCTGAGGTTTACATTAATAATTGTGCTCGAAACTTTGATAGGGTTTATATCAAACTGGCCAAGTATTTACACGATCCAACCAAAGAAAACACTCACCAAATGAGAACATCATTACGTAGACTAGAAGCTACTTATCGATCAAGTCCTAGAGAGATTCTGAAAAAAAAGAATGTTAAAGCTTTTGTTCATAGAGGTAAAAAGCTGTTTAGAATCAATAGTAGAATAAGAGATATAGACATAATTCTGGAGAAACTGACCAATGAAGGAAAAATGGGCGCCTTAGAACTAGAATTGATCGAAAGTCCTCTTAAACATGAAAGGCAAGATAAACTTAAAGAAGCTAAGATCGCAGCGTTTCGGTTAGAAAAGATCATCGTCTCCAACATTTATGGTCCAAACACAATCAATACGAAATTCAAATACAAATCTAGAAAAAGAATTCTAAAAATAATAAGAAAGTTGAAAACCAATATGGATTCACAGATTCCTGCAGTAATTAGCGATAAATCCAAAGTTTCGGAATTGCATCAAGTCAGAAAGGACACTAAAAAATTACGTTATGTAATCGAACTTTTACTAATAAGTAAGGAATATGAAGAGAAAGACAATAGGGTTAGGCAGACAGATGTTGTCAATCCAATCAACAAAGATATTCGTCGAATATTGGCTTACCTTGAGAAACTTCAAGATATACTGGGCGATATCCACGACTATGATATTACACTGGAGTATTTGAAAAAGAAACAAAAGGCAGATAAGCTAATCATAACAAATACTATAACAAACATTCAGAATATAAGAAATACAAAATTTGATCAATTCGTTGATTATATCAGATCATTAACATTATGAT
>QCWC01000054.1 GCA_013114705.1 Candidatus Nitrosocosmicus sp.
GTAATATAGAAATATCAAAAACTGTCGCTATTTGGTGCACCGTTATAAGACTTGCAATTTGGACACTGCAGTACTACGTCTTTATAATTATAAACCATTATATTTTCTGCTAACACAAATCCACAACTTCCACAAAGGTGTGACTCTAATTCCACTCCTTTTATCAAAACATCTTTGTCGTCTATTGCAAAAATTGTTTTTGTCTCTGCATTAGGAGGGGGGATGACATGCAGTTTAACTATTTTGGTCATGTGACATTGATTTGCATTATCGTATTTAAATCGTCCTCATCATTGTTTATTGTAAAAATAGACTTACAATCTTTTTTCACAGACAATATACCACTTATTTCTACAATAGCAAATGGAAAATCAAAATAGTAATCCAAACTCATGCGAGCATGCAATAAACATATTGATTGAGGATTATAAAATCCGATTTTTATAATAGTTATAATTGAACTAGAGACTAACGGGTTCACTCCTCAATGAATTCATAAATTGAATAGGTTTATGGAGGAAATTTATCACCTTTTAGGTTCTCATGGATATATGTGGAAGGGATAACATTTCTTTATCATAGTAAAATGTAAGAATATTACTAGATAAATATCTAGTTGATAAAGTTTGTATAGACTATGCATGGACCAGAATGGCTTTCAAATCCCTTTTTTTCAATAGTTTTGTTAAGCACAGGGATTTTATTTTTATGGATGACCCTAAAAACGGAAAAAGAACACCGTAGACACCAACACCATACGGCTCATAGCGGAATAGAAATAAAATTCATGGGAAAAATGATTGTTGATACAAGCAGAGGTTGGTTGTTTTTCACGCTATTTATTGGAGGCGTGGCATTAGGAGCACATTTTCTGTCAGAATATACATTTCACCTATATGATACAACCTCAATTGATAGCATTACTCACGGATTGTCTGCTATGGGCATAACGGCAATTGTTCTAAATTTTTTCTTGACAAGAAAAAAAAGATACTATTTTCCGATCAGTATAGGGGCCGCATGGATAGGATTTATCCTGTGGGAAGTTTATGAATGGATTAGTTTGAGTATGCATGGTCCAACTGGTTTTATTCAGACTGACCCTTTAGACATGTTTGTTGACTTGTGGGTTGATACGTTGGGAAGTCTTGCAATTTGTTTTCTTTATAGGGAACTTACAGATTAAGTAGTCTTTAATCTGCTGGATATCTAAACATAGTAACAATACTGGTTATCTAGTGCCGTTTTAATTGTCAATTCTTGGGGCAAAGAATTGCAATCCATAAGAGCTTCTCAAATATTGTCTTTGGTATCGTCAGCTTAATGGAATAACTTTGTAGCTAGTTCTGGTTAGGAACATTAATTTCACTCAAGAATTCCTCTATCGCCTTATTTAATTCAACTGGATTATGAAGCACAAGCCAATGACCTTCCCCGTAAATGACTCTAAATTCAAAATTTGGAATTTCTTTTTTCATAGTTTTTTTGAGATTCAAAAATACATCATCTTCACTTCCTACAATTCCAAACAATTTACAGTCAGAATTTCTCAAAAATTTATTTATGTTTTGGGGCATGGTACGCAAGGCTTTCCTAGAAGCTATGAATCCATCCACAGAGGTTTTTGTAAATATTTCCTTGAAGTGATTCCAGTGTCTGTCATCTTGTAACGCTTTTTCTTTGCTATATTTTTTTTGACGTTCGTAATATGCCACTGCAGCCATTCCCTTTGTAGATGCTAGTCTTATTGCGGTAGAATCTTCAAGATCATCTTCCTTAATGGGTATGGAAGAACCACTTATGAACATTATTGCATCCACCATTGATATGTTGTGTTTAGCAAAAACGGCTGCTATTTTTCCGCCTATCGAGTGACCTATCAAAGTACATCTAGATATTTGAAGTTGATTTAGTAAAATATACAAATCATTAGCCAGGTCTTCCATAGTAAAATCGAGGTTGTCTCCTATAGTGGATCTATTATGGCCTCTCAATTCGTAGGCTATTATTCTATATTTCTGAGATTTTAAAATTAAAGATATTTCTTCCTGCCAAATCTCTATGTTTCCACCCAGTGGATGAATTAAGATTATGGGGTATGATTTTTCAGCTCCATAAATTTCATAATATATTTTCAGATGACCCCTCAAATAGATATACGGCATTTCTTATATGTCTAATTTAGTAACAATTGATAATTATTTTGGGATGTGTGAAGCGCTGTTGCACCTACATAGAAAAATTCAGAAAGATATTGATGACTTGCAAAAAAAATTGATTGACAAATTAGTTGATTTTTAATCAACTAACTATTACTGAACGGCTGTGGTATTTGTAGCGTTAATTGCGGTATTAGTTGAATTTGCACTGGAGGCGTTTGCACTGGTGGCATTTGAACTGGTGGCATTTGAACTGGTAGCGTTATCGTCTGAAGCATAATCTAATTCACCAGGAGGAGCAGATGAACCACTTATGTTAGCTACCTGTTCGCTTACATCCTCTGGAGTTGTCGCATTTACAAACTCCGTAACGTTTGCTGCAACTTCTTCTGCTGAATCATTAGTACCAGTTAAAGGATTAACGTTTACATCTGCATTTTCGCTATTTGCATCATTATCATTATTATTGTCGTTGTCATCATCCCCATTGCCCTGTGCATAAACACTTCCGCTGACTGAAAAAATACCGGAAGCTAACACAAAGGCTAATAGAATAGCTAAATTCATGTTAATGATTTTCTTCATTAATATTAATTAATGCAAAAAAGGTTATAACCTTCCAATGAATATTCAACGTTCGCTATCTCAAATAAAAAGTAAAATATGGTTCAATGGGTTGTAAGAAGATATGAAATAAGAAACAGAGCGATATTTCGCCAATTACTATAGAAATAAACTGGTCAGTTGTTAAATTATACTAAATTTAGGAGATATTATGACTATCTAAGTAAATTTTAAAAGTAAACAGGGATCCTTTTGTTCTGAAAGTTTTTTTATGTCTTTACAGTTATTTAAATATGTCTACTTCAAAAAATGTTGATAAGTTTTTTCCATCAAAAACATCAACTAGAAAGGGAACGGGCTTTCAAATTATAATAGGGGCAATAATTCTCATAATTTCGATCATTCTTTACTCGGTGGTATTTACAGAAATAATTTTTTATATATTACTTTTCATTGGCACGGTTTTAATACTATCCTCATTTTTTATTATTATTAATCAGTACGAACGAGCTATTATTTTGAGAGTAGGGGTATACAGAGGTCAAGTCGATCCTGGAATTCGCACTAGGTTACCCTTAATAGACAACATTTTAGTTATCGACATAAGAGAGAAAGTTCGAGAATTTAATGCAGAAAAGATGCTCACAAAAGACAATGTGCCAGTCACAATAGATGCTATACTGAGATACAAGATAATTGAGGAGAAATCTAACGACGCGTTGTTAAACGTTGAGAATTTTAATGAAATGATAAAACAAGTTTCGCAAACTACACTACGAAATAATATAGGATCTTCAAATTTTCAAGAAATACTTTCAAGAAGAGAGGAGATAAACCAAAACATCAAATCCATAATATCAAAGGAAGCAGAAAATTGGGGAGTAATGGTAACCGGTGTTGAAATTAGACAGGTAATAATACCCCAAGAATTAGAGGCTGCTATGTCTATGCAAGCTCAGGCAGAACGTGAGAAGCAAGCTAGGGTAACTTATGGCGATTCAGAAATACTCGTGGCCCAAAAGTTTCTAGATGCCTCCAAGATCTATTCCAATAACCCTGTTGCGTATGCCCTCAGACAGTCCAATATGCTCTATGAAACAATGAAGATTCATGGAAATACAATAATAATGGTACCCTCTGAAACTCTTAATTCTATGGGTTTTGGAAATTTGGGAACTACTATAGCATACCTTAATAGTTTAGAAAGTGGGATAAAGAACAGCTACAGCAACAAGAAAGATAGAGATAAAGATAACTTAGATTCAACTGTATCGAAATAATAATTACTAAAAAGAACCTGAATTCAATCCCGGTTATTTTCACAGATCATCTTCTCTTTTTAGAGGTAATGATTCTGGATTTATTAATGATCTTGATGCAATGATTTTGGGATTGTCTATGTGCAACACACAAATTGCTCAAAAGCGCTTAATACACCCCGAACCACAATGAAGATTATTCATAGATTATGTCTTCCAATCTGCCCAAAATTTTTTTTGCAGATTCATTTAGAACATTATTTAGGATTTGAAATCAATTTATCAATCACTAAATAAATGATATTTTTTCTTGATAATAAGTAAATACATATTGATCAATTTCAATCACGATATAAGGATATAAAGTTTACTGCCATACTAATAGTGTGAGATTAAATGAAAAGTGAGAAAGAATCATCGTTAGTTTTTGGAATGATATTAATTTTTGGTATAATGCTAGTAGTGTCAATTTCTGCGTCGGATAGTGCGTACGGACAGACAAACTCAACATTAAACCAAGGCCAGACAAACTCAACATTAAACCAAGGCCAGACAAACTCAACATTAAACCAAGGCCAGACAAACTCAACATTAAACCAGACTAGTATACCTACTAGTGCACCGACCACAACAACATCGGCGCAGAAAGAAGCTTCCGAATCAATCAAAGGTGCCATTACGGAAACCGGAGAATTTGTTGGTAACGTTACACAAAAAATTATTACATCAAAATCGGCTGGAACAATCCTTAATGAAACTTCTGAAGTTTTAGGTGATGCTTATATCGAAGTTAAAAAGTACTTTAGTCCCTAACTAACCATAACTTCTCAGATCTTCTTGGTCTTTTTATAGATAATACGATGCTACACTTTTGATCCCCTGTGGATTTTTATATCATACATATAGTACATTTACAATGAGCGAAGCAACAATTGTAGAAACAGCTGGAAATAAAATAGAGAATAACCAAAAAATAGTTCCGTGTTTATGGTTTGACAACCAAGCTGAAGATGCAGTAAAATTCTACGTTTCTATTTTTAAGAATTCAAGCATTGATGGGGTTGTTAGATATGGGAATGAAGGTTTTGAAATCCACCACATGAAAGAAGGAACAGTAATGACAATGGATTTCAAAATTGAAGGACAGAGATTCATTGCCCTTAATGGCGGGCCGGTATTCAAATTTAACGAAGCCATTTCATTCCAAGTCTACTGCGAAACTCAACAAAAGGTAGATTATTACTGGGAAAAATTATCAGAGGGAGGTGATCCAAATGCTCAGCAATGTGGTTGGCTAAAGGACAAATATGGAGTATCGTGGCAAGTTATACCCACGATATTAATTAAAATGCTAAAAGACCAAGACAGTAACAAATCACAAAAAGTTATGAAGACAATGCTCCAGATGAAAAAGATAGACATACAATCTTTATCCCATGCCTATGAACAGGCCTAAATACATAATATTGTTTTGCTGAAGAGAAGTCCTTTAAGGATGTAATGAATGTATTCAATCTAGAAGTTTGCCTTCAATGTAACCATTTATCTAAAATATCACCATAGTCACCACAGTATCGTTTAAGCTTTGATCGTAAAATTCTTCTTCAAAACATCACATATTGGAAAACGATATAGGCCCGGAGCTATCGACTAGAGCAGATCTATGGAGTCTATTAACCTCTTTTCTAACTCTTGTATCTCAGGCGAATCAAATTCTGTATATAATGCTGTGAATTTGATAATGATATGTAAGTTATTGTAAGGGACGTAGACCATTTCATTAGTTGTCACAACACCAGTATGTGCATGCTCACCACTTGCAAAAATAAATGATTCAGTACTTTGGTCATCAACTCTCCATTTAGTCAAATTAATATTTTCGACTATGAAATCATCATATCCCATTACTTTTTCTTGGATTTGAGTTACAATAGTTGTATTGTTGTCATTTGAAAAGTTCATGTCCAAATCGTTACAATCAACAGAGACTAAAAGATAAGGTTCATTTGAATATAATTTAAAGTCTGCTTTATTCAAAGTCATTTGTGGTGCTTCCAGTTTCAAAGTTATTTGGATATTTCATATTCATATCGCATTCATCAAGTCTAAGGGTATTCCAATCGTTAGAATACTCATATGCAATCAAGGCCGGCGGGTATTCATAGCCTGATAGGATTACAAGTACAGCTATTGTGCCAAAAACAAACTTCATCATCTTTACCACAAGAATGTCTAACTATCTTACCATTCTAAGTCTATTTATCATTCTCATAATGGACAGGGGAATAACATTTTGGAGTAAGAAGAGCATACATAATTGAAATAAACCTACTCGCAGATGAAATTGGTTTTTAAAGCTGATAAAGTTGTTAAATTGAAATTGATTTTAGTAATTGAAGTCTTTAATTAGTCGATAACAAAATTAAGATAATCGAATCTTTACTCTCTTAAAACGGATGAGAGGAATATTCTTTGATATGGATGGAGTACTGCTTGATTCAATGCCACATCATGCAGAAGCAATGTATCAAGCACTTAAATTAGAAATTGATTACGATTTGGACAAAAAGTGGATTTATTTACTCGAGGGTATGCCCGCCGAGCAGTTTTTGTACGAGATCTTTAAGAGAAATCCACCAAAGTCAACAGTAGATAAAAACATGATCATAAAAATAGTAAACTTAAAGAAAAAAATCTTCAATAAGATTGAAAATATAACTCTGATCGATGGAGCAAAAGAGCTGTTAGAAGAGTTGAACAAGACCAACTGCGTTAAAGCCATAGTTAGTGGATCTTCAAGAAAAGAAGCATATCACATGATTGAGGAAAAGATAGGAATGTTGAATTTTGATATCGTAATTACAGGAGATGATGTAACAAAGGGTAAACCAGATCCACAGCCGTTTATATCAGCGTTAGAGAAAACCAATCTGACAAAAGAAGATGTATTAATTGTTGAAAATTCACCATTCGGGGTAATGTCGGCCTATCATGCAAATATGAATTACATCATTACCTTAAACAGTACGCCCTTGACAACATTGGATTTTTTTAATTTTCTGCCATTGCCAATCAAGCACGAATTCAATAAATATGTTTTTAGAGACATCAGGTCGGCCAAAGATTTTATTTTAGATTGGATTTACAAATTGTAATTACAGAACTTACCTTTAATCATATTTTGAAATCAAGATATGAATTTCATAAATAATTATTTTGGGCCCAGCTAATTAAATACTAATTTAAATATCAGTATGAATTAGTATGATAAGCCTTTAGATTCAAATATGCGGAACTCCAACGGAATTGAATATTGTGATCGTCAATTTAATTATTCAAAGATTATGGTCGGTGAAAAGAAGCAGGGCATTCACCATGATCATAGTAATCACGGTAATGAGATCGTGCGGTACCTCCTAAATTGATGATAATTTAGCGGCGAATTGCACTGGCATGTATGATCAGTAAAAGGTATTTCTAATATATTCTGAATTTTAGTAAAGGTATCCCAGGATATTGTCGACCTTGTCTTATAAAATTAATCAGAACAGGACATTTAGATGTAATAGTAACACATAAGCACTTGGCAATACCAGGTGGTCTTGATTACATAGTTCTTTCACAAGAGATTAATCTTGGCGATCATAGATACTCGGATTCCTATGAATGCGCAGAGCACATATTTCAATCCAAGGATAGAACTACTTATGAGTAACTTATTAAGTTTTCCATTACTGTCCCAAAAACTGCTAACACCATAGAGGGCGCGATTTGTTTCATATACTTTATTTTATCCCAAAAATGGTTCCAAAGTATTAGGAAACTTCGTATTTACCTCTATTAATTTTCCTTATAAGGGAAGTAGTGACATATTTCGCTAAGCATGAAAGAAGATCTGCAGTGAAACAATTTCTGGTCTGACATTTATCGGATACAAATAATCTTTTAGTGATTTTCCAAAAGTTAGCAGATTGTTGGTTGTACTTGTTTGAATCTATTACCCGTACAAATCGATCTTTGCGTACTTATATATTTTCTTTCTACTGTATAACCATCAGTACTTTACTCCCTAAATCTCCCATTGTTTTTTATTTACTACCCTTCGCAGCCTATCCCATCCCCATCAGCATCAAGGTTATGCGGATCATTGTTTTCAACTGGAATATTTTTTTCGTCAAAGTCTTTACAATCTAAATCATCGTCACCTTTAGCATTGTCATTTTGATCATTGTCGATCTCACTAGATCTCTCTTCTTCAGAGTCTTTGTCATCATCATTCTCTCGATTAGTTTCACTATTAGAACAACCATGTTCTTGTGCCCAGCTGGTATTTGCAAATTCAGATATATCACAGAAATCCTTGTACAACTCGGCAAAACCTTAATCAAGTATATCTTCAGTTACATTTACACCATCACAGTAGACTACTGCCACAGTTCTACCATATGTAAGTCCTTGATTATTATCTGGATCTACCTGGGCATCCTTATCCAAACACTGCTAAGCTAAAAAATCTCGCCCTTCATCATATCCTGACTCTTTGGTCTCTGGTGCATCTATCAATGCAAGTCTTATTGTTATTTTTTCTCCATCTGATGTCATAATATCAAGGGTTTCTCCATCAGTAACTTTTGATACTAACCCACTAAAGTTTGATGAGGATATGGTAACAGAATCGGGATTCAACAAAGAGGTTGCTCCAACTTGATTTGAAATTGTAACTGTTCCAAAAAAATACAAGAGAAGTGAATATTTTGGTATACATTATAAGGTTATTCAACATTATTAGTCATTGATATTTTCAATATATAAGTATACAAAAATTAAATAGGCATGTTATTATGATATTGTCAATAAATGCAATGCCTTATCAAAGCCTTTATAACGAGTCTTGATAAATTAGATAGTGTATAAACGGAAAATGAGGATGATGGTAAATGGTTAATGGAACGGGTCCTTACTAAACCGGCAATAAACAAAGAGCATTAATTTTTCAAGGCGGAGGCGCATTTGGGGCCTATGAAGCAGGGATTTTTAAGGCTCTGCATGATGATTTTTTCAAATTTAATGATCCCAATAACTATACTATGTTTGATATAGTTGCAGGGACTTCCGCAGGAGCGATTAACGCTGTGTTGTTAGTAAATTATGTTATTCAGAGAGGAACATGGAAGGGCTCAGCAGACATCCTTTTAGAATTTTGGAAATCGGTATCTACTTCAACATGGTATTTTGAAAATCCTTTCGTAGATTATGGACAGGATATCGCAAACACTTTTAGAGATCAATCAAACAGTTTATGGAATAAAATTTTTGGGTCAAATGAGGATATATATGGTAATTGGAGAGAGAAATGGCCATATTTACCATTTTATTTCTATTGGCCTGACAAATATGGTCCACTGGCAACTGCGGAGGCAACAAGAAGATATCGATCATGGCTCCAATTTTCGCTAGGTCCGCTAGGAACTCCAAATGTTCTCTCCCCTGCCATTCTTCAGCCCGATTTTAGGTTTCTTAATCCTTTCAGCTTCATGCTAAGGTATGATAATTCTCCAATAATCCAGGCAATTCTAAAATACTAGAACAAGAACAGTGATGGCAAAGAAAACCCTATAAAAACTACCATAGGACAACCAAGACTTCTTATAGTTGGAGTGGATGTGCAGGATGCTACCACTGTTACTTTTGATAGCTATCCCTAGGAGAATGGACACCTGATGTCTGTATATGGAGACGAGGGTAAGGTAAAGCATGAGATCTATTATGACGATGGAATTGAAATGAAACATTTGCTTGCAACAATGTCCCCGCATTTGAGGTATAGGCTTCCTGAACTTATAGTAAGAACGACATATGAGGATGGAACTATTGAGGAAAAACCCGTCCATTTATGGATGGAATTTATCTAAGTAATACGCCATTGAGAGAAGTATTGCAAGCACACAGAGACTTTTATGATAAGACGACTATTGAAAAAGGAAAAAGCGTTCCGTCTTTAGATATAATAATAGCGGACTTGTATCCTACATTGCAAAAAGGCACGCCCTTGGATCCAGACTCCCTAACCAATCGAGTCCAGGATATTCTATTCCATGATAAATCCAAATATGATGAGAAATCAGCAATTCTGGTCTCCGATTACATAGGAATTAGCAAGATTCTTTGGAACCATATTGAAAAAGGAGATAAAAATGTAGCCGAACAGTTAAAGAAAGAAATAAACAAGATAATTAGAAGCAAAGATAGGAAAGGAGATCATAGAAAGTTTAATGACTTGATCGATGGAAGATTTACAATCGATAACATAGTTAGAATTGAATATGGTAACAACCTAGATGTTAATGAAAGTGACGATATAAATGGAAAAGCATTTGAGTTTTCAACACACACAATCGAAGAATTGGTAGAGTCAGGCAAAAAGGATGCGCTTTATTATAGAGACAACTGGAAAAACTGGCTCAAATAGGTAACTAGTTAACATGTCAACCAGTATGGCCCAAAACGATTTCTCATTCGGTAAAACAAGATTTCCTAGATAGATTAGAATTTTTTGTGATATCCTTATATGTAGTAGGCACAAGTCCACCCCTATGTCTGAACAAATGACACCCGAAGAGGTGCTAAATTCAGTAGTCAAAGGTATTAACAATGGCGACTTAGATTCTCTCATGAAGCTCTACGAACCTGATGCATGTTTTGCCTCAGAACCAGGACAACTTGCGAAGAGTCCGGAATCGGTTCGCCAGTGTCTGAGCGGTTTTATCGACCTAAAAGGCAAGCTAGATCTAAAGGTAAAAAGAGTACTCCAAACAAGTGATCTTGCCCTGGTAACAACTGAATGGTCATATAAGGGAACAGGACCTGATGGCAATCCTGTCAATATCGCTGCCAAATCTGCAGATGTTTTGCGCCAACAGGCCGATGGCAAATGGAAGTTTGTAATAGATAATCCGTGGGGTACAGACTAGGAAGGTAACCAAATCCGAATAAATGATAACGCAGATGGTGATGGTGATAAAATCACCTATCAATCATCGAAAACATTTACTTGTTATAAGACTGTCCTACCGAATTAATCCAAGTTACGCCATCATCATTTGCCATTCAAGAATTGGATAGATAAAGTAACTATTAATATCACATTTCTTTTCGTTTGTGAATTTGTATATAGTCGTAGATCAAAATAAGGAAACCAATTTTATACTGATCAGAATTAAGTTGTTCTTTCGGTCAATCCATTCGTCTATACTGCATTAGTATGCCAATAGAAAAATTTTCCTGCAACCGT